>CAZLDA010000799.1:0-1899 GCA_964557875.1 uncultured Pseudomonadales bacterium
GACCCGGCGAAATTCAAGAAAGCCGTACATCTGTCGTCGGTGCACGTCGACGTCGGAATGCAATGCGTCGATTGCCACTTCTCGCAGGACAGCCACGGCAACGGCCACATCTACGGCGAAGTCGCGCAGGCGGTGGAGATCGGCTGCGTCGACTGTCACGGCACCGTCGACCGTTATCCGAACCTCTACACGTCGGGTCCGGCCGCACTCGGCGGCGGCATGGACCTGACCGTGTTGCGTACGCCCGACGGACGCAAACGCTTCGAATGGATCGACGGCGCGCTCTATCAGCGCTCGATGCTCGACCCGAAGCTCGAATGGAACATGAGTCTCATCAAGAACAGCGTCAATCCGGCGAACCCCGGCTACAACGCCAAAGCTGCGCGCGCGAAACTGATGTCGAAGGACCCAACGAACCAACGCTGGGGCGCCGACATCAAGAAAGCCGATCTCGCGCACTCCTACGACGACATGGAGTGCTATTCATGCCATACGTCGTGGACCAACAGTTGCGGCGGATGCCATCTGCCGATCGAGGCGAACTGGAAAACGGAACGCAACCATTACGAAGGTGGTGAAACGCGCAACTACGCGACGTACAACCCGCAAGTCGCGCGCGACGACATGTTTCTGCTCGGCCGGCGCGGCACGTCGAAGGGTGGCAAGATCGCGCCCGTGCGTTCGTCGTCCGCGCTGGTGCTGTCGTCGACCAACGCCAACCGCGAACGGATCTACATTCAGCAGCCACCGGTTGCGGCGAGCGGCTTCAGTTCACAAGCGTTCAATCCGCACTACCCGCATACCGAACGCAAGACGGAGACGAAGACCTGCAGCGACTGCCACTTGTCGGCGGCCGGCGACAACAACGCCATCATGGCGCAGCTGCTGATGCTCGGAACGAACTTTGTCAACTTCGTCGGGTTCAACGCGTGGGTCGGCGAAGCCGGCGGGATCAGCGCGGTTCAGGTCACGGAATGGGACGAGCCGCAGGCCGTGATCGGCAGCTACCTACACCGCTACGCATATCCAGATTGGTACGCAGCGCATCAGTCGAACAATCGCCAACTGAAAACCGCCCATAGCCATTCGGCCGGCAATGCGAATTGTCTGCAGCTGCGCGGTGAGTACCTCTACGTCGCCGAAGGACGCAGCGGCACACGCGCGTACGACGTCGCGAGCATCGCCAACAAGGGCGTGTCGCAACGCATCATCACCGCTCCGTTCAGCTTGCTCGGCCAGGACATTCGCGTCTCATCGAAAGACGCAACGTGCATCGCGCTGCCGACGAACCAGCCGGTGAGTCCGCTGCGCAACGAAGGCGAGCTGATGCGGGTGACGAACCAGGAGCAGGCGATGCACCCGATCTACCGCTACGCGGTGATCACCGACTCCAAGGAGGGTCTGATCCTCACCGACGTGACCACCCTCGCCGACGGCGAACCCCGCAACAACCATCTCGACCGCGCAGTGACCTGGAACGGTGGCGGCGTGCTCAACGGCGCGCGACATGTCACGTTGGGTGGGTACTACGCGTACGTGATTGCAGATGCAGGCCTTGTCGTCGTCGACTTGAACGATCCGCTGCATCCGAACGCAGTTGCCACGGTGCCCCTCGCCGACGGGCGCGCATCGGCCTTGCAGTTCCGCTACCTGTTCGTAACCGACCGCGACGGCCTGAAGGTCATCGACGTCACGGAGCCGACCAAACCGCATCCGGTTGCCAACGATGTGATTTCGATTCGCAACGCGCATCGGGTCTATGTCGCTCGAACGTACGCGTACGTCGCGGCCGGCGACGAAGGGCTCGTGATCGTCGACGTCGAACGTCCGGAGCAGATGCGCGAGTATCTTCGCTTCAACGCTGATGGGCGGCTGACGGACAGTCGCGACGTGGTCGTC
>CAZLDA010000800.1:0-1892 GCA_964557875.1 uncultured Pseudomonadales bacterium
GGCGCATAAGATGTACGGGCCGAAGGGTATTGGCGCGCTGTATGTGAGGCGTTCGCCGCCGGTACGCATCGCGGCGCAGATACACGGCGGCGGCCACGAGAACGGCAGGCGTTCCGGCACGCTCGCCACGCATCAGATCGTCGGGATGGGTGAAGCGGCGCGCATCCTGCACGAGTGCATGGACGCCGAGAACGCGCGCATCGCGGCATTGCGGAATCGTCTGTGGTCACACTTGAAGCAGATGGATGGCGTTCAGGTGAATGGCGATCTCCAGCGTCGGCTGCCCGGCAACCTGAACGTCGCGTTCGCCGGTATCGACGGCGAAACGCTGATGATCGCGCTCGACGACATTGCGGTATCGACCGGTTCTGCATGCACGTCGGCCACTGTCGAACCGTCGTACGTGTTGCGCGCGATCGGCGTCCCCGATGATCTCGCACATGCGTCACTGCGTTTCACGGTAGGCCGGTTCACAACTGAAGACGACATCGATCGCGCGGCACGACGCGTGGTCGAAGTGGTCGAACGTCTGCGCGAACGCAACGCCGCCTGAGAATCGCGACTGCCCTCCAATCAGGAAATGCGTATAATACGCGGCCGCTAAAACCCCCTATTTCGTGAAAATTCAAGTAGATAGGGCGTCTTGCTGATAGCCGACAATAACGGAGTTTCTTCATGGCATCGGAACGCACACTGTCCATCCTCAAACCCGACGCGGTGGCGAAGAACATCATCGGCGAGATCTACTCGCGGTTCGAAAAAGGCGGACTGAAGATCGTTGCCGCGCGCATGCAACGTTTGTCGCGCGCGAAAGCCGAAGGCTTCTATGCGGAGCACAAGGGGCGTCCGTTCTTCGAGAGCCTCGTCACCTATATGATGTCGGGCCCGGTCGTGATTCAGGTTCTCGAAGGCGAGAACGCGATTGCCGTCAACCGAAAGCTGATGGGCGCGACCAATCCGAAGGATGCGGACCCAGGGACGATCCGCGCCGACTTCGCCGAATCGATCGATGCGAACGCAGTGCACGGTTCCGATTCGCCTCAAAGCGCGGCGCGCGAGATCAGTTACTTTTTCGGCGCAGACGAGATCTATCCGCGAGGCTGATGCAAACCGTGAGCGCGCAAGCCCCCCTCGTTAACCTGTTCGGGCTGGACCGCGCCGGTGTGGCGGGGTTGTTCGACGCGATCGGCGAGCAGCGCTATCGCACCGCGCAGGTGATGAAGTGGGTGTATCACCGCGGCGTGCGCGAGTTCGCCAGTATGACCGACCTGTCGAAAAAGCTGCGCGACAACCTCACGCAAACCGCGACGCTCGCGTTGCCTGAAGTCGTCAGCGAACGCGTGTCGGTCGACGGTACACGCAAGTGGGCATTGCGAGTTGCGAACGGCAACGTCGTGGAAGCGGTGCTCATTCCCGATCGCGGCCGCAACACGTTGTGCGTGTCCTCGCAGGTCGGCTGCATGCTCGACTGCAGCTTCTGTTCAACCGGCAAGCAGGGTTTCAACGGTAACCTCTCGGCCGCCGAGATTGTCGGCCAGGTGGCGCTCGTCTCGGAAGTGTTGCGCGGGCTCGGCGACGAACGCGGCGTAACCAACGTCGTGATGATGGGCATGGGCGAGCCGTTGCTGAACTTCGACAACGCCGTGCGTGCCGCATCGATCCTCACCGACGATTTCGCGTTTGGCATTTCCAAGCGTCGCGTCACGTTGAGCACCGCAGGCGTAGTACCGGGCATCTACAAACTCGCCGAGGTGAGCGACGTTGCGCTCGCGGTTTCGCTGCACGCGCCGAACGACGAGCTGCGCGACAAGCTGGTGCCGATCAATCGTAAATACCCGATCGCGGAACTGATCGCCGCGTGCCACCACTATCTGAAGGTGCTCGGCGAACAC
>CAZLDA010000801.1:0-1888 GCA_964557875.1 uncultured Pseudomonadales bacterium
GGCCTTGCGAGGGTCCGGCTGCCAGTCTTTCAACGCGGCACCGACCGGAACGCCTGCAATCGCCAGCTGTTCCCGCCTGCCGAAGTTCGATTGAACGAACGCACCGACCTGGTATTCGCGCCCTGCAAATTGCACGACGCGAGACGCGGTGCCCGAACCACCCTTGAATCCATAGCAGATCATGCCCGTGCCACCACCGACGCTGCCTTCCTCGATCGGGCCGCCGCGCGCGGAGTCGAGCGCTTCGAACACGTGTTCGTCGCGAACGTGAAAGCCGTTGATGTCGTTCAGGTAACCGTCGAACGTCTCGCCGGTGACGGGTAGCGCCCACTGCCCGATTCCGCCGGTCCGCTCAACGAGCCACTTGATCGAAGCGTCGCGCACCACGCCGCACGAATGGGTATTGGTGATGCAGATCGGTCCTTCGCAGCGACCGCTCTCTTCCACCCAATGACATCCCGTGAGTTCGCCGTTGCCGTTCAAACTGAAGTAGCCGGCGAACACCGAGGACGCGGCGGATGCACGGCCGCGTGGAAGGATCGCAGTGACCCCGGTGCGTATCGGCCCCCGGCCTACCACGCGCGTGCCGTGTCCTTCGATGAGCGTGGTGTAGCCCACCTCCACACCGGCTACATCGGTGATCGAATTCAGAGGCCCGGGTTTCCCCGCAAACGGAATGCCTAGTGCGCGTGCGCGCAACTTGCCGGACAGTGTGGTGAGCATGGTGGTCAACGCGATTTTCGGCATTACACTGCGGCCAATGAGGCAGATCAACCTGACGCTGTGCTGCGCGAGCGCACTGGCCTTCTGGGTTTGCTGCGCTGCGCATGGGGTCGGCGTGGATTCGGCAACTTCCGGCGCACGGAATGGGGACGACGCAATCGCCCGATCCGGTTACGTCAGCACAGACGACGCAAAACTGTTCCTGACCGTTCGCGGCGACAACAGGCGCGCCCCTGTACTGCTGTTCTTGCACGGTGGACCGGGCGGCGCAGAGCGACCCTTGTTCCGCTACTACGACGGCGCTCTCGAACAGCGATTCGTCGTGGCGTATTGGGATCAGCGCGGCGCGGGCCGTTCGTTCGACCCCGATGCCGATCCCAAGAGGTTGACGATCGCACGGCATCTCGCGGATCTCGACGTCGTAGTCACGCAGCTGCAGCGGGAGTTCGGTCGTCGCATCACTCTGGTCGGCCATTCGTGGGGAGGAGCGTTAGCCCTGCTGTACGCGCATTCGCATCCGCAGAACATCGCCGCGGTGATTGCAGTCGCACCACTCATCGACACCGCCGCGCAGCAGCAGGCGCAATACGACTTCGTGGCCGCGGAAGCGGAGCGTCGCGGCGATCGCGATGCGCAGGAACGCCTGCGAACGATCGGTGCTCCGCCACACCGCGCCGCAGAGCACGTTCTCGCGATGGAAAGGCTGGCCGATCGATATGGTGGCCTCTATCACTCGCCGCCTAGTAGGGTCGGCGCAATGCTGGGCGGTGTCGTACGCGGTCTGGTCACGCCTTGGGAAATTCCGCGCTTCATCAAGGGAAACAACGTTTCGCTCGCGGCCATGAACGATGAACTGCTGACGCTGCATCTGACACAGGCGGTACCGACGCTCGACGTGCCCGTGTTCTTCCTCCTCGGACGTTACGATCGTCACTTGGACTCGTTGATCGCTGCGCAGTATCTCGAATCGCTGCAAGCGCCGGTGCGGCGCGTCGTCTGGTTCGAGCAGTCCGCACACAATATTCCATTCGAAGAGCCTGCCAGATTCACAGACCAGGTAACGGAGGTGTTAGCGTCTACCGGCGTCGGCGATGCGTTGAAGAGCGGAGGCTGAAGGGGAGGAGTCGCGTGCAATTCGGAATCTTCGACCATATGGAGCAGCGTG
>CAZLDA010000802.1:0-1885 GCA_964557875.1 uncultured Pseudomonadales bacterium
AGCGGCATCGGCTTCAATGCAGTCGTGAAGGGCGAAGCAGACAAGCAGAGCATCGGCGATACGTTGCGTCAGGTCGAACCGGAAGACCTGATCAAATACGGCCTGATTCCGGAGTTTGTCGGACGCTTGCCTGTCGTCGCTACGCTCGAAGAACTCGATGTCGATGCGCTGATGCAGATCTTGACCGAGCCGAAGAACTCGCTGACCAAGCAGTACGCCAAACTGTTCGAAATGGAAGGCGTGGAAGTCGACTTCCGCGAAGATGCGCTGCAGTCGGTCGCAGAGAAGGCGATGGAGCGAAAGACAGGTGCGCGCGGCCTGCGCTCGATTCTCGAATCGGTTCTGCTGGATACGATGTACAGCCTGCCATCGACGAAGAACGTGACGAAGGTCGTCATCGACGCAAGCGTGATTCGCGGTGAGAGTCCGCCCATGCTCATCTACGAAAACGTCGACAAGGCCAAGGTCGCACCTGAAGACTGATTCGCGAGGAACGCCAAATGAAGGGGCCGCAAACGGCCCCTTCGGCATTTGTGCGGTTACAATCGAGGCACACATCCCAGACGAGGGCTGGGCGCACCGCCCGTAAGCTCTCTCGAGAGGGTTTCATTTGAAGCAGGTGACCATGAAGCAAGCCACGAGCGAGACCGTGACCGAGATTCCCGTGCTGCCGCTGCGGGACATGGTCGTGTATCCGCATGGTGTGCACCCGCTGTTCGTCGGCACCGAAAGCTCGATCAGGGCGCTCGAAGCCGCGATGGCTACCGATAAGCAGGTGTTGCTCGTTGCCAAGCGAGGGGCGGAGATCGAGCGGCCCACTCGTGAAGACCTGTTTGACGTAGGAACCGTGTCGACGCTGCTTCAGCTGCTGAAGCTCCCCGACGGTACCGTAAAGGTGCTGGTCGAAGGTGGATTCCGCGCACGTATCCTCGACTTCGATGACGCCGGCGATTACATGGCGGCTGATGTACAGGCGCTTCCCGAGCCGACGCCGCCGCCTGCCGCGGACGCACTATTGCGCTCGTTGATGAGCCAGTTCGAGCAATACGTTCAGTTGTCCAAGAAGGTACCGGAAGAAGTTCTGTCGTCGTTGTCCGGCATCGACGAACCGGGTCGCCTGGTCGACACCATTGCGGCGCAGATGGCGCTGAAGGTGGACGATCGTCAGAACATTCTCGAGACGGTAGAGGTCGAACCGCGGATCGAACGAATCCTTGCACTGATGGGTGCGGAGATCGATCTTTTTCAGGTCGAAAAGCGCATTCGCGGGCGCGTTAAGAAGCAGATGGAGAAGAGTCAGCGCGAGTATTACCTGAACGAGCAGATGAAGGCGATCCAGAAGGAACTGGGCGACCTCGATGAGGTACCGAATGAAACCGACGATCTGAAGCAGCGGGTCGACGATTCGGGCATGTCGAAAGAAGCGCGTGAAAAAGCGCTGACCGAACTCAACAAGCTGAAGATGATGTCGCCCATGTCTGCCGAGGCGACCGTGGTGCGCAGCTATCTCGACTGGATGTTGAACGTGCCGTGGAAGCGACGCAGTCGTGTGCGACGTGATCTGGCGCAAGCGGAACGTATCCTCAACGAAGATCACTATGGTCTCGAGGAAGTGAAAGAGCGGATTCTCGAGTACCTCGCGGTGCAGGGCCGCGTGCAACGCATCAAAGGTCCGGTCCTGTGTCTCGTAGGTCCGCCGGGGGTGGGCAAAACGTCGCTCGGTGAGTCCATTGCGCGCGCAACGAATCGCAAGTTTGTTCGTATGGCATTGGGTGGTGTGCGCGACGAAGCCGAGATACGTGGTCACCGCCGCACGTACATCGGCTCGCTGCCGGGGAAAGTACTGCAGAAGATGGCGAAGGGCGGCGTACGCAACCCGCTATTC
>CAZLDA010000803.1:0-1884 GCA_964557875.1 uncultured Pseudomonadales bacterium
GCGCGCGAACGCCGCTTGGGCCGGATGTTGGTGAGGGCTGGGGTGGCATGTCGATCGGTCACGTCGTATCGCGAACGGTCCGCGACAGCGCCGCGTTTCTCGATGCGACGCACGGCGCCGCGGTGGGCGACCCGTATCACGCGCCCGCCTTCGAAGGTTCGTACCTTGCACAACACACCGCCGCGCCCAAGCGCCTGCGGATCGCGTTGGATACGACGCCGCTCACAGGCGTTCCGACGCATCCCGACTGCATCGAGGCCGTGCGGCGTGCAGCGGCGTTGTGCGAGTCCCTCGGGCACAGCGTGGAAGAAGCATCTCCGCAGTTCGACCGGATGAACTTCCGAATGGCGACCGGCGTGGTGGTTTCCGCCAACGTCGCGAACTCTGTCGACACGAGGCTTGCGGCGCTCGGTCGCAAACTCGCGGCGGACGATGTCGAAGCGAACACACGCGCCACGCTCGAATACGGCCGCAGCATCGCGGCGCCGCGCTATGCGGCAGCGATGCAGACGATCCATCAGACCGGCCGTGCCGTAGCGCGTTTCCATCAGAACTACGACGTGATGCTCACGCCCACGCTGGTGGCGCCGCCAGTGTCGATCGGCTGGC
The DNA here is from genome assembly GCA_964557875.1 of uncultured Pseudomonadales bacterium. Classification (GTDB taxonomy): domain Bacteria; phylum Pseudomonadota; class Gammaproteobacteria; order Pseudomonadales; family Azotimanducaceae; genus DATJGR01. The sequence continues at coordinate 610 of CAZLDA010000803.1, forward strand.
TCGATACGGTGAATCTCGACGTGAACACGTTCAGCGATCGATTTTCGCGGTTCTGGGGTTTCACCAATCTGCAGAACGCCACCGGACAACCGGCCATCTCGCTGCCGCTGCATTGGAACGCGGAAGGTCTGCCGATCGGCGTGCAGTTCGCCGGCGCATTCGGTGACGATTTGCTGCTGTTGCAACTCGCTGCGGAACTGGAAGCGGCGCAACCCTGGTTCGACAAGCGGCCCTCGGGAACGGCCGCCTGACGCTGACGGTTCGATCGCGCCGCGTCAGCTGACGCCATTGGGAGTCAGACCAGCCGCTCGATCATCACGTCGATCAATCCCGCCGCGACCCACGTCAGCGGTGGAATCACCAGATACAACACGAGCCGCGTTGCAACGCCTGCGTTGAACGGCCACTCGCTCACCTGCGTGATCTCACGTCGGTAGATCAACAGCTCGTTGAGCGGGGCGATGCGATTGGTCGCGTCGACCGTGCTCTGCATCGAGCGGAGCTGTTCGTTGATCCGTTCCAGCTCCCTCGACTTCGCCGCTGCAAGCGCGCGGTGAACGGGCCAGATCGGCAACACGAACAGGAAGAACATCGGAGTGGCGGTTGCGAGAAGCCCGGGAATCATCGCGACTGCATTATTGGCCGGCGCAACCCATAGCACCGGGAATGCGGCTTGCGCGCCGATCAAAGCGAGCGTCGATGCGACGGCCACGCGGGCGAATGCCGTCAGTGGGCTGGTATCGATCAGGATTATCTGGGTGTATGCCGACAAGCGGTTGAACAGGCGCGCGTTATCGAGCAGCGCGGCGACGACGAACATCATGACGATCCAGACGAGTGCGGAGCCAAGCAAGATCGCAATCGACGGCGCGGACTGAAAGCGATGCAGCAGCGCTGCCGGCGAACCGGCGAGCAGTATGTTGTGCGCCGTGCCGGCAATAAGGCCAACTGTGAACATCGACCATGTCCACAGAGGGGATTTGTGGTCGATCCTGTCGCGCCAGCCTTCGATTTGATCGGGGTCCGCCTTCAGCTCCGGAGTGATTTCGCGGAACGCGGCCAGCGTATGCTCGGTGATCAGGTGATACACGGGGACGATGTAAGCAATGATGATGCTGAAGAACAGCGCTGCTGCCTGTGCCGCTTCGTCTGCCTCCTGAAACACCCGCGCCATGCGGAACGAACCGTACAGCACGGTGAACAACACGAACGCGGTGATCCATCGCCCGAACCGGACGTTCGGCACGAGCGAGAGAAGCCACACCGACCAACCGC
>CAZLDA010000804.1:0-1880 GCA_964557875.1 uncultured Pseudomonadales bacterium
CGCGTGAAGCCGCTGCATCTACTATCAGGTCCGACACCGAACGGCCGCAAAGTAGCGATCATGCTCAACGAGTACCGGAACGTTGCGTCCATGGCGCTTTCGCGCGACACCGACTTGTCGCACTTGCGGCGCTGGAAGAATCAGCTGCTCGCGCGCGACGCCGTTCGAACCGGCATGGCATTCATGGACGACAAGGTGCAAAAACAAACGATCGCGGGCGGCATGGACGGCTTCGGCGACGAACACCGCTCCGTTCTGTTCGGCGATCGCCAGTACAACACGAGGCGTTGACATGAGAATCGAGGTGAACGGCGCGAAGATCTTCTTCGACGTCGAAGGCGCGAAGCTCGTTCCAGACGGGACGAAGATGTGCGAAAAACCCACGTTGCTGTTGCTGCACGGCGGGCCGGGATTCGATCACTCCGGCTACAAGCCGGCGTTCTCGCAATTCAGCGACATCGCGCAGGTCGTCTATCTCGATCATCGCGGCAACGGACGCAGCGACCGCGAGCCGCGCGAGCGCTGGAACCTGCCGCAATGGGGCGACGACATCGCCGAGTTCTGCCGCGTTCTCGAAATCGAGAAGCCGATCGTGATGGGCCAGTCGTTCGGCGGCATGGTCGCAATGGCCTACGCCACACGTCACCCGGCGCATCCGGGAAAACTGATCCTCTCGAGTACCGCGGCGAACATGCAGCGTCGCGCCGAACAAAGCATCGCGAAATTCGCGGAACGCGGCGGCGCGGAAGTTGGTGCAATGGCGCGCGAAATGTATGCGAAAGGATTCGAATCGGCCGAGTTCGCCGGACGCTGGCTGGCGAAGGCGATGTCTTCGTACAACACCACACCCGCGCCCGATCCCGACGCCACAGCCAGGTCCGTGATGGCCATGGATGTAACGCTGCAGTTCTTCCGTACCGGCGGCGAAATCTGGTCGTTCGACATGCTTGCGGATCTCGCGCGTATTCGCTGCCCAACGCTCGTGTTGGGGGGCGACGAAGACCCGATCACCCCGATCGAGTGTCAGGAAGACATCGCGGCGGCCATCCCACGCCAGTGGATACGTTTCGAGCGCTTCGCGAACGCGGGACACGGCCCGTTCCGCGACGACCCGGCCGCATTCGACACGATTCGCAGATTCATACTGTCGTGACGCGGACCCGGCAACTCTGGGGGGCAAGTACAACATCCACCGCGTAGCGCTCAGGTCACTTCCTGACTGCGCGCGAGGTCTTCTTTCAACGTCCGTGCGCCGCGCACACAGCAGTACACGGCGATGAGCGCGAATGACAACGAGAGCACCAGCGACCAACGCAGCGACTCTCCCACGCCGAGCGACGTGTACGCGTTGAGCGTGTCGGAGAGGATGCCCACGAAGCCCGGCCCGAGCCCCATACCAATGATGTTCAGCACGAACAACATGATCGACGCCGCGACCGCACGCATGCGCAACCCGACGAGACCCTGCGTGAGCGAGAAAACCGGTGCGAGCCAATACGAACCGAGCACGTTCGGAATGATCATCACCCAGAACGCAAGCCAGGGATCGCTCGTTAGATAGGCGAACGCCTGGAACGGTAACCACGAGACCGTCGTCATCGCGGGTAGCCACATGTACCAGCGCACGTCGCGGCGTCCCAGGCGGTCGCCGAACCAACCACCGGCAAACGTTCCTATCACGCTGGCGAATCCGAGCCAGAACAACGCCGTGCCGATTTCGGTGCTCGACAAGCCGTGTGTGCGCTCGAACATGGGCGGAACCCACGCGCCCGAACCGTAGCTGACGAATGCCTGGAACCCTGCGCTGATCGACAGCCAGCGGAAACTCGGACGCTGCCACAACAGCCGGAACACCGCCTTGATCGGCGGCGTGGCGCCCG
>CAZLDA010000805.1:0-674 GCA_964557875.1 uncultured Pseudomonadales bacterium
GCTCGCGTCGTCGAGAGCGGTGTATGGCGAGGGAAAATACCTCACTGCCTCCGGAACGACGGTTGTTCCCACACAACGCACCGTCGAGCAGATGCGGAACGGCGAGTTCGAAATACTCTCAAGCAGCACCGGTGAGCCAATCCACCCCGTGCCGACGACCGAAGATACGCCCACAAGACCAGTATCAGTGTACGGTTCAACGAAACTGATGCAGGAACATCTCGTTCAACAGACTGCGGCCGCGCGCGGATGGAAGTCGATCGTCCTGCGGTTTCAGAATGTGTACGGCGACGGTCAGTCGTTGAGGAACCCCTATACAGGAGTGCTATCGATATTCGTCAGCCAGCTAATGGCGGGGCGCACATTGAACATATTCGAAGATGGCGCCATCACCCGCGACTTCATATACGTCGACGATGTAGTGCATGCGCTACATCTGACGCTGTCTGGTGAGGTCGCGGACGGCCTACCCGTGAACATCGGAAGCGGCAGCTCGATCACCATCATCGACGTCGCGAGACGACTGATCGAAATACTCAACCTGCCTAAGCATCACGTCGAGATAAGCGGGGACTTTCGCGCCGGAGATATCCGCTACGCGCTGGCCGATACAAGTCGAGCGCAACGATTGCTGGGGTGGCAGCCATCCATCGATCTAAACGAGGGACTGAGTC
>CAZLDA010000805.1:684-1875 GCA_964557875.1 uncultured Pseudomonadales bacterium
CAATGGAGTCTTGCGCGTTCCACGCAGAGCTTCGAATGAACCTTTTCGACATGGCGACTCGTAGGGATGCGAATCTGGTGCTCACCGCTCACGCAGTCGTGTTTCCTGCTGCGGCCAAAGTGCCGCGGAACGAATCCGCGTCGATGATCGCGCTGACGAAGCGCACCATCGCATCACGCCAATTCAGGGGTTTCCACATCGTCGCGGCCGCCGAGCCTGCGCGGATCCGCATCAAGTCGATTCTCTCCTTCTATCCGTTCTCTGAACGCCGCACTCGAACCGACTGGAGAGTGCTTCCGCTCGGCACGCAAGCGAGCTGCAAAATTCGTGTCGCGTTGGTACGCGGGACATCGACGATTGCCGCAACGGCCTATGAACTCACGAATGACGCCACATTCGAGATCGCAATCCCCTCTACATTGAACAACATCCCCGAGAAGGACAGCGTCGACCTCGAAATCTCGATATCGAACACGGGCCGTGAGGGCATTCTGTTTATCGATCACGAGATCATGAATCGAGCAAAGCTTGTTTCAGGATGTACCGGCGTTGGAGTCGAAATTGGACCGGGCACGAATCCTCAGATTCGACCTTCGGCGGATACCGATGTCATCTACGTGGAGCAATCGTCGCCAGAGCAATGGTCGGAGTTGTACATCCGCGGAAAGGAAGTGGACAAGTCGCTATGGTCGAACTACCGAATTGGCGAAGCGCATCAGCTGCCGGTTGAAGACGGAACGCTGGATTTCATATTTTGCAGCCACGTCTTCGAACATCTCGCGAATCCGTTGGGGCATCTGGAGTACTGGAAAAGCAAGCTTCGTCCAGGTGGAAAAGTCGTGGCCGTGCTTCCGGCGGTAACAGGGTGCAAGGACTACGTGTTCCAACCTTGTGCAATCCAAGAGTTGCTTGCAGAACATGCCGCCCGCCGCAATCGGACTGGGAAGAGCTGATGAGGATCAAACGATCCATTCATGTCCACTTCTACGATCGCAGCAATCTGCAAGAGCTGCTGCAGAGCGCGGTTGGAGTACTCGGATACAGGTCGTTCGAGATAGAGTTCATCCCAAATCACAAGGACATGCACTTCGTTCTAAAGTGCTGAGTCGGATGGCGGCCCCTCTGAGGGTTTGTTCAGCGGATCGCGCCGATAGGTATTGCAGAGCTTGGTTCGATCGGGACCGTTCTGTC
>CAZLDA010000806.1:0-1867 GCA_964557875.1 uncultured Pseudomonadales bacterium
CCCCGCGGAAGACAATGCGCTGTACCGGCTGGCAGATCGCCTGCACGCAAATACGCGGCCGTCGACGATTCAGGAAGCCATTCTGTTTCGAACCGGCCAATCCTTAACGTGGTCTGCAATTCAGGAGAGCGAGCGGATTCTTCGTGCGAAGCCGTATCTCTATGACGCGCGCGTACTGCCCCGCCGGCTCTGCGGCGACCGCATCGACGTAGATGTGGTTGCTCGAGACGTGTGGACGCTGCTTCCCGACGCCGACTTTACGCGATCGGGCGGAGACAACTCGTACAGCTATGGCGTAACCGATACGAACGTCGCGGGCGCAGGCCGCACGCTCTCGCTGTTCTACGAGAAGGATCCGGACCGCGATGGAACGGGAATTTACTATTTGAACCCGAACGTTCGTGGTTCGCGCATGGTGCTGGAGACGCGTTACGAGGACAACAGCGACGGGTCCCGCCGCCTCGTCGACATCGGCCAACCGTTCTACTCGATCGATGCGAGGCATGCGTTCGACGTGCGCGGAGAGAAGATCGACCAGGAGCAGGGGCTGTACGTCTTGGGGGACAAGTTCGCGCAGTTCGCGCAAGACTATCGCCGCGCCGACCTGAACGGCGGCTTCTCCAACGGCCAGGTGGAGGGGCACGCGTGGCGATGGCTCGGCGGCTACACATTCGAAAAGCGCACGTTCTCGCAGACGGCTGAGGGTGTTCCGCCGGACCCGCTACCGCAGGAACGGAAATACGGTTATCCGTGGCTCGGGTTCGAGAGCGTTGAGGATCGGTTCGACACGTCGTTCGACATCGATCGGATCCACCGCATCGAAGACTTGAATCTCGGACGTCGCTACTCGATGGCGCTCGGGTACTCGACATCCGCGTTCGGCGGCGACGATCAGGACCGTCTCGTGTTGCGCACCGAGTATCGCGACGGCCTGCGCTACGGCGACAAACACCTGTTGTTTTACGGCGCGGAGCTGCGGGGCTACTACAACTTCTCCGCGAATCGTTCCGAACAGGTGATTGCAAAGGCTTCCGCGGCGTATCGGCAACAGCAGACGGGCCGGTTCAGTCTCGCGGGAACGCTGGCAGTGGCAGCGGTGCGCAACCTACCCACTGACATGCAGCTGCTCGGTGGCGGCGATACCGGGCTGCGCGGCTACCCGAGCCGCTATCAGTGGGGCAATCGCAGCTGGCTTGCCAGCATCGAACAGCGCTACTTCAGCGACGTGTACTTCGCGCGCATCGTCCGCGTCGGCGTAGCCGCGTTCTTCGATGCAGGGCGCACGTGGTTCGCTGGCGCGAGCGGTGCAGGTTACGACACCCTTGCCGACGTGGGCTTCGGGTTCAGGTTCGAGTCGACGCGAACACGTCAGGATCGTGTGCTGCACCTCGACTTCGCGTTTCCGCTGGTTGACGGACCGGATGTTCAGTCGATGCAGATCCTGCTCGTGGTCAAAGAACGATTGTGATGACTGCCGAAACGCAGCCAGCAGGAAGCGCCGTTACGAGCACGGCCGCGAGGGCTGCGACGACTCGGCGGACGTACCCGCGAGCTGGACGCGCGGGAATCGGGTTGGCCCGAGTTGGCTTGGCTCGTACGTCGCATCGAACAAACGAGCGTGTGGGTGAGAACGTCGGGCGACGTTGTCGAGCAATCTTGCGCACCGGCAATCCCATCAAAGCTGGTATTCTGCCCAGGAGGGTGGGACGGCAAGCGAATGGCGGCAGTGGAAATCCGTTAGGCGTTGCTGGCACCCGCGCTGTAGGCCCGTTTCGACACCCGAACGCCTGACTACACCTGAACCCCGAACACCGGATTTACAGGAGCAACAACAATGAACGTACGTGGACTTTTTCTTCGATCGATC
>CAZLDA010000807.1:0-1866 GCA_964557875.1 uncultured Pseudomonadales bacterium
CGAAGCTCATGCCGGCGATGGTGATCGGAATGTCGAGCTCGATCGGCTTCGTCGCATGACGTGTGCCGAGCACGGTCTTCGTCGCGCAACGTTCGCGATAACCCTCGAGCGGATAGCGCGACAGCGAAGCGGCCAGGAACAGAAGATCATCGAAGTGCGGCAGTTTGCGCTTCGCACCTAGACCGCGAATCTCGTATAGACCCGTCGCAGATGCGCGATGGATGTAGTCGATGATCCTACGGTCGTACGACGCGGATTCCTCGCCGTGAATCGGCTTGTCGTTGCTCAATATTCCTGCTCCGCGTCGGCGTTCCAGTGATACAGCGATCGCGCCGAGGCGACGCGTTTGAACTGTCGCGCGTCGTGATTCAAACCGGCGGCTGCGAGCAGTTCGCGCAGCACGGCGATGTCGGTGTCCTGCAACCGCTCGACGCGCGCGTCGGCGCCCAACGACGCGATGTCGCCTTTCACGTAGATGACGGCTTCGTACAGCGAATCACCGAGCGCTTCACCGGCATCGCCGCAGATGACGATACGTCCGGCTTGCGCCATGAAGCCGCTGAAGCTGCCGACAGATCCACCGACCACGATGTCGCCGCCCTTCAGCGAAATGCCGCAACGCAATCCCGCGTCGCCATCGATCACGAGCAAGCCGCCGTGTGCGGACGCACCTGCCGCGTTCGACGCAAAGCCCTTCACGTGCACCGAACCGCTCATCATGTTCTCGGCTACGCCGGTGCTGGCGCTGCCTTCGATCAGAACCTTCGCAAGCTGGTTCATACCAGCCGCGTAGTAACCTGCGTGACCATGTACGGTGACGTGCACCGGCGCGTTCAATCCGACCGCGATGTTGTGCGCGCCGTCGGGATTGAAGATGCGAACTTCGCGTCCCGCCAGCTCGTTGGCCGGCGCGTGCAAACGTTGATTGACCTGCCGCACCGTATCGTGCGCCAGGTCGAAGCTCAGCGTTTCCATGCGTATATCCGTTCCGGCGCGGGTTCGAAGACGTGCGCGTGTTTGACATCCGGCAAATGCGCGAGCGAACGGAATTCCGAGGCGATGGCCACGTAGTCGTCCGTTTCCGCGACCACGGCCGGCTTGCAAGCGAACGGATCGCGAATCAGCGCAAGCTCGCCCGGTGTGCCTATCAGGAACGTGTAGAAGCCGTCGAGCGCCGTGAATCCCCTTTGCAGAGCCGTCGGCAACGAGTCGCCTTCGCGCAATCGCCATTCGAGGAAGCGACACGCCGCTTCGGTGTCGTTGTCGGTGTCGAAGCGGATTCCGCGCGGCTCCAGCAGGCGGCGCACCGCGTTCGGATTCGAAAGTGAGCCGTTGTGCACCAGGCAGAAATCCTCACCGGCCGTGAACGGATGCGCGCGATCCGGTGTAACGGCTGATTCGGTGGCCATCCGCGTGTGGCCGACGAGGTGGCTGCCGCTCAGTTGCGAGAATCCGTAACGTCGTGCGACGTCTGCCGGTTTGCCGACGTCCTTGTAGAGATCCATGGTGCGGCCGGCGGACATCGCATGCAGCGTAGCTGCATGCGTCTTCAGCCACGTTCGTACAGGCGCTGTCTCACCGTCGAACGTGATCACGGCGTGGTTGCCGTTGATGACGGCGACCGCGTGCACATTCAGATCGCTGTTCAATTCTTCGATCAGGTGCGGCCAGTCGTAGGCGGCGTCTTCGTCGGTGAGTCCGGAATAGAGGCTCATCTTGCGGCGTGCTTCCGGAAGCGCCGGCGCGAACACCGCCATACCCGCGGAGTCCGGACCGCGGTCCGTCATGCCGATGAGCATCGGCACCATCAACTCACCGAGCCGATCGTGCAGTTTACGCTCTACCTCAAGGTGAAGTACGAGGTCG
>CAZLDA010000808.1:0-1862 GCA_964557875.1 uncultured Pseudomonadales bacterium
CGACGGTCGCGACCCGCGCCTCGCCGTGGTCGTTGGGCCGTGTTCGATCCACGATCCGATCGCCGCCGTCGAATATGCTCAACGCCTGAAACCGCTGGCCGACGAGGTCGCAGAGCGCCTCTTGCTCGTCATGCGCGTGTACTTCGAAAAACCGCGCACTACCGTCGGCTGGAAAGGTCTGATAAACGATCCGGATCTCGACGGTTCGTTTCACATCAACAAAGGTCTGCGTCTGGCGCGGCAGTTGCTCGCCGACGTCGCCGCCATCGGATTGCCCTCGGCCACCGAGTTTCTCGACACCACGTTCGGCCAGTTCTACGCCGACCTGGTCAGCTGGGGCGCGATCGGTGCCCGCACCGCGGAAAGCCAGATTCACCGTGAGCTGGCGTCGGGATTGTCGATGCCCGTCGGCATCAAGAACCGCACCGACGGAAACGTGCAGGTGGCGGTCGATGCCCTGCTTACCGCGTCGAGCAGCCATCTGTTCCCGTCGCTGACGAAGGAAGGCGCACCGGCCATTCTCGAAACATCCGGAAATCCGTACTGCCACGTGGTGTTGCGCGGCGGCACAGAAAGCGGCCCGAACTTCGACGCAAATGCGGTGGCCGCAGCGGTGCAGTTGCTGCAGCGGGCGCGCTTGCCGCAGCGGCTGATGATCGATGCGAGTCACGGCAACAGCGAAAAGGATCCGGCACGGCAACTCGATGTGGTCGATTCCGTGATTCGACAGAAACGCGCCGGCGATATGGCAATCCGCGCGCTGATGATCGAAAGCCACCTCGAGGGCGGACGTCAGGACTTAGGCGGCGCGTTACGCTATGGCCAGAGCGTTACGGACGCGTGCCTCGGCTTCGACGAAACGGCGGCGTTGATCCGTCATCTGGCGAAGGAAGTGACGCCGCGGTAGTGTCGCCCGAAGGCAGATTGAGGTCGGGGGAAAACACCATGCTGAGTCGCATCGATCGCGTAATGATCACAGCGCACGACGCCGCGGCCGTAGCAAACCGTTGGGTCGAGCTCCTGGATGCGCGCATCGACCGCCGCGACCGCGTCGCGGTGCTCGGCGCCGACCGCATCGTCATCAGCGTGGGCAACTCCGAGGTGGAGATACTGCAGCCGGTCGCACCCGGCCCGGTATCGCGTCACCTTGCTGCGGGCGGCGGTGCGTTCGCCGCAGGTCTTTGCACGCGCAACATCCACGTCGCGCGCCGCCGCTTCGCGGAAGCCGGCATAGTTCCGACGCAGATCGGCCAGCAGTTCTTCGTCGATGCAGGGCGCCTAGGCATACAGGGACTGAACATCGTCATCAGCGCCGATGCCGAGCGCCAGCGCGTCGGGCTGATGACGACGCTTTACGAAGTCACGCATCTCACGACCGATCCCGCCGGAACGTCTGCTGCGCTGGCGCGGCTGTTCGCACTCGATCAGCGCAACTTCGTGCCGATCCGCTCCGAACAATTCGGCTACGACGGCACGCTCACGCTGTTCGATCCGCAGGAGCTGCACCGCATCGAAACGATCAACCCGTTCGATCGCACAAAGACGATGGGGCGCTACTTCGACCGCTTCGGTCCGTCGCTGTACATGTGCTACGGAGAAACCGACCGGCTGCCGGAATTGCGCGAACGGTTGAAACGGCTCGCGCCACGCGACTGGACCGGCAGCGATTCCGACGACAACGGACTGTTCGTGCATCCGCGCGCGCTCGGGGGTGTCATGCTCGGCGTCAGCCGTGTCAGCTATGCGTGGACCTGGTCCGGCTATCCGGCGCGCGTGCAAGCCGCGTAAGGCTGCGTACCGTTCACTTCTGATCGCCGAGCTGTTGCAGCCGGTTCATGAATTCGTCGGTGGTGTTCACGCGC
>CAZLDA010000809.1:0-1858 GCA_964557875.1 uncultured Pseudomonadales bacterium
GGAGATGTTGCAACGCGCCGAACGGATCGCGCATGCGGCGCTGCGCGAATCGCCAAGGTCGGGGTTCCATCCGAACGCCACGCGCATGATGTGGTCCGGAACGTTCCATTCGATCGGCAACCGTTTGTTGCGTGAATACGCGCACGTCGTCGGGCTGGATCCGTCCTTCTCGGTCATCGATCGCGGCGACGCGGCCGACCTGATCGATCTGAAGCGTCAGGAACTCGGGCTCGCCAAGCAGGCGAAACGGTTCCCGCGCAAAGACACCTGCATCGCCATCTATTCGCATCGGGTCAACACGCGCTGCACCCTGGCTGAGTCGTTAGAGACGCACTATCCGTGGTGCGCCGAATGGGGCGATGAACTGACGCAGCTGTTTCGCGCCTACGTGCAGGCGAAGCAGTCGCAGCAACTGCTCGACTACGACGATTTGCTGCTGTATTGGCACTTGCTCGCGCAGGAGCCTTCGGTGGCGCGACATCTGGGTGAACGTTTCGAGCACGTGCTGGTAGACGAGTATCAGGATACGAACACGCTTCAGGCAGAAATTCTGCTGGCCATGAAGCCCGACGGCGCAGGGCTTTGTGTAGTGGGCGACGACGCGCAGGCGATCTATTCGTTCCGCGCCGCCGCTGTAGAGAACATTCTCGAGTTCCCGCAGCGTTTCACGCCGCCCGCGCAGATCGTCACGCTCGACCGCAACTACCGTTCGCTGCAGCCGATCCTCGATGCGGCGAACGTGCTGATGAGCGAGAGCACTCGCCAGTATCAGAAGCGGCTGCACTCCGAGCAGCCTTCGGCGCAGAAGCCGTGGTACGTAACGGTTGAAGACGATCGCAACCAGAGCCTGTACGTGGTGGAGCAGGTGCTCGAGAAGCGCGAGCAGGGTACGCCGTTGCGGCAGCAGGCGATTCTCATGCGCAGTTCGCATCACAGCGACGTGCTCGAAGTGGAGCTGGTCCGCCGCAACATTCCTTACGTGAAGTACGGCGGCCTGAAATTTCTCGAGGCCGCACATGTGAAGGACGTGCTCGCGCTTTTGCGGTGGATCGACAATCCGCGCAATCGCCTGGCCGGCTTCCGCACGCTGCAGCTGTTGCCGGGGATTGGCCCTGCCATTGCCGACCGCTGTTTGAACGCGCTGGAAGAGGCCGCGTTCGCGTTGGGTTCGATGCGCGACTTTCGCGTTCCGGCGGCGACGAACGAAGACTGGCAGAAGCTGGTGCAGCTGTTGTGCGAACTGCACGACGCACACGAATGGTCCGGACAGATGACGCGCGTGAGGCAGTGGTACGAGCCGCATCTACAACGACTGTACGATGCCGCGAACGTTCGCCGAGGCGATCTCGAGCAGCTCGAACTCATCGCGATGCAGTCGCCGTCGCGCGAACGCTTCATCACCGAATTGACGCTCGATCCGCCGCAGGCCACCGGCGACGAAACCGGGCCGCCGCTGCAGGACGAGGACTACCTCATTCTTTCTACGGTGCACTCCGCGAAAGGGCAGGAGTGGGATTCGGTATACGTGCTGAACGTCACCGACGGCAGCTTCCCGAACGAGTTCGCGGCAGGCAATCCCGCGCAAGTCGAAGAAGAGCGACGCCTCTTGTATGTGGCGATCACGCGCGCGAAGCGCGACTTGCATCTGATAGCGCCGCTGCGCTTTTACGTTACGCAGCAGCATCGATGGGGTGACAAACACGTTTATGGCGCACGCAGCCGATTCCTCACCGAACCGGTGCTTGCCGCCTTCGAGTCGCGCGTGTGGCCGGCCGAGGGCGCGCAGACGAAAGCAGCGCCGGCGCCGAGCAACGTTCGTATCGATGCTGCAGCGCGTTTGCTCGGTATGTGGGACAGC
>CAZLDA010000810.1:0-1858 GCA_964557875.1 uncultured Pseudomonadales bacterium
CAAGACTCAGCGAACGCTGAGCGATCGCTTAGGCTACTGAGGGTCGTCAACCATCTAACGGAGAGAAAAACATGAGTTGGTCGCGTCGTAATGTGGTGTTGGCAGGTGCAGCGACGTTGTTCGCCGCAACACTTGCCGCTCGGGCCCACGCCGATATCGAAACGTCACCGTTCGAAGGGCTCGAGGGGCTGGAGGACTTCTGGACCGCGACGGATGCCTACGTCTACGGCTATCCGCTCGTCACCATGGAGATGACGCGGCGTGTGATAACGAACGTCGCAACGCCCGCGGGCACACGCGCGCCGATGGGGCAGTTGATCAGACTGCGCGAATACCCAAACGCGTCGTTCACCGCCGTTACCGCACCGAACGCCGACACGCTTTACACCAGTTCGTTCTTCGATGTGGGCAAAGAACCATGGATATTGAGCCTGCCGGACTTGAAGGGTCGGTACGCGTTGTTCCCTATGCTCGATGGCTGGACCAACGTGTTCGAGGTTCCGGGCAAGCGCACCACCGGCACCGATCCGCAGACCTACGCGATTACCGGCCCGGGCTGGACCGGCACGTTGCCGGCGGGCGTGAAGCAGTACAAGTCGCCGACGAACATGGTGTGGCTGCTCGGTCGCATCTATTGCACCGGAACGCCGGAGGATTATGCGGCCGTGCACGCGCTTCAGGACGAAGTGAAGCTGTATCCGCTCAGCGCGTACGGCAAAGCCTATACGCCGCCGGCGGGTAAGGTCGATCCGTCCATCGACATGAAGTCCGCCGTGCGCGATCAGGTGAACCGGATGGACGCGGTCGAGTACTTCACGCTGCTCGCGAACCTGATGAAGACGAATCCGCCGGCCGCAGCAGACGCTCCCGCGCTCGCGAAGTTCGCAAGCATCGGCCTCGTGCCGGGTAAGGACTTCGACGCCTCGAAACTGCGCGCCGATTTCGCCAAGCGAATTCCTTCGGTTGGCTTCGATCGCATCATGCTGCAGTTCAAAATCGGCAAGCCGGTGAAGCATTTGAACGGCTGGGCGTACGACACCGAGACGGGTCTTTACGGCACCGACTACCTGAACCGCGGACTGGTCACCGCCATCGGACTCGGCGCGAACCGTGTGCAGGACGCCATCTACCCGACCTCGCTGAAGGACGCGAAGGGCGATGCATACAGCGGCGCGAACAAGTACGTCGTGCATTTCCCGAAAGGACAGCTGCCGCCGGCGGAAGGGTTCTGGTCGATCACGATGTACAACTCGAAGTATTTTTTCGTCGACAACCCGCTGAATCGGTATTCGATCAGCCCGCGGCAGGATCTCAAAGCCAATGCGGATGGTTCCACGGATATCTACATTCAGCACGAGTCGCCGGGCAAAGACCGCGAGTCGAACTGGCTGCCGGCGCCGGCCGACAACTTCGTGTTGATGATGCGCATGTACTGGCCGAGCGAGAAGGCGCCGTCTATCGTCGACGGTTCGTGGTCGCCGCCACCGGTGGCGAAGGTGAACTGAGGAGCCTGGGTCCCATGCACGATAAATGGGCCTGACCTTCTTCGTAGAGCATCTCTCGCCGGGCGAACGGCTCGGCGAACTGCTGTTCGGTCTGCTCATGACGCTGACGTTTACGATCGGTGCAGGTGTGCTGGTCGGAACGTCGGAGGGCGCATCGGCGGCGCTGATGTTCGCCACCATCGGCTGCAATATCGCATGGGGCATCATCGACGGCGCATTGCTGGTGCTGCAGCGCATGTTCGATCGCGGGCGGCTTGCCCGACTCGGCCGCGCGATCGCGACTACGCCGGATGACAGCCACGCACTGGCGATCGTGGCCGAAGAGCTCGATGAGATGCTCGGGCCGATCTCCA
>CAZLDA010000811.1:0-1857 GCA_964557875.1 uncultured Pseudomonadales bacterium
TCTGCGCGCATTCCTGCATTTCTATCAGCCTTTTGTCGAACGTCCCTCGATAGCCAGGCGAATCAACGATGAGGCGCATCGCGCATTGGCGCTCGACCCACAGAACATCGACGCCGTGGCCGGCCAGCTGTTCTCTATCCCGCCTTTCGGCCGCTTCGTAGAAGCAGATCCGATTCTGCAACGGCTGCGTCACGCACCCGGTTCGGGCGACGGCCGGCGATACATCGGCTGGTTCCTCCGCACGATGGGGCTGATGCGGGAGAGTCTCGAAGCATCAGAACTCGTTTATCGCCTGGACGCGCTCGATCCGATGTCCGCCAACCTCGTTGCGTTAGCGCGAATGGCCGCCGGACGCATGCCGGAGGCGATCAGCGTCTACAAGGATCTCGTAGAACGCGTTCCCGACATGAGTTTTCCGGTTTCAAGCCTGCTGCGCGCTTACGCCCTGCAGCAGGACTGGGTGGCGGTGGACGAACTGCTCGAACTCGCCGCAAAGCGGCAACTGCGAGAGTTTGAAGACGGCCTGCCGTTCATCCGTACCAAACGGGACCCTACGTCACAACGGATCGACGAATGGCAGGACGCACTGCAGGCTCACGTCAAGCGAACCGGCAGTGTCGACATATCGCGCCTGGTGTACTCGGCACATCTCGGCCTGGTCGACGATGCGTATCGCCTTGCTGAAACGTCGCACCTCGGTCCAACCGGTGGCGCGGAAGACATCATGGGGCCAGACGCTTATCGCACCTCGCTATTGTTCCAACACGGCATGCCCGAACTGCGCAACGACCTGCGCTTCCCGCGCTTGTGCGCCAGGCTGGGCCTGGTGGAGTTCTGGATGACCACCGACAAATGGCCGGACTGCGCCGGCGAAGTGCCCTACGACTTCAAAACGGAATGCGCCAGGGTTCGGAACGTTCCGAAGGAAGGTCTCTGGCTGTAGCTGCGTTCTCACCCGCTGTTCGGACCATCGCGGCTAGGCCGTCGGCGCAACCCGCCGTCGACTTGTGCGTGGCCTCACTTCCACCTTCACTGAGAACACTCATGCAAGTAGTAGCTAGCCGCGCCTCTCCCCGAGAAAATAGCCAGCTGCGATCCTGATTCCCGGAGTACCCATGACAACGAAACTCGCCGCCGCTAACGATCACCCCGCGCCCGCGCCGAACATCGCGGTGCCGGTTTTGGTCAACTGCGTCGCGTACCGCGACGGCGCCAAGCTCGCCGATATCGAGATCGAAGCGATCAGCGATTACCTCGAACTGCCTGGATGCTTCGTGTGGGTGGCACTGCACGATGCCAGCCCGGCCGACCTTGCGTTCATGCAGGACGAGTTCGGCCTGCATGAACTTGCGGTGGAGGACGCTCGTCAGGGTCATCAGCGGCCGAAGATCGAGGAATACGGCAAAAGTCTCTTTGTGGTGATGAAGGTAGTCGAACTGGTCGACGGTGCACTGCAGGTTGGTGAACTCGACGTGTTTGTAGGGCCGAATTACGTGTTGTCGGTGCGCAAGAACAGCAGCCAAGGTTTCGCCGGTGTGCGGCAGCGCTGCGAGTCCGAACCGGAGCTCCTGCGGCAGGGATCGGGCTTCGTGCTGTACGCACTGATGGACGCCGTAGTCGATCGATACTTTCCGATCATCGACGCGCTGGAATCGGAACTCGAAGCGATCGAAGCGAAGATCTTCTCGAAAGCACGTGGCGTGGCCCGCGCCAACATCGAAGCGTTGTACGAACTGAAGGCGAAGGTCACGGTGCTCAAACATGCAGTCGCACCGCTGTTCGATGCGGCCGGACGCTTGCACGGCGGCCGCACGCCGGGCGTGTGCACGAACACGCAGGAGTATTTCCGCGACGTCA
>CAZLDA010000812.1:0-1842 GCA_964557875.1 uncultured Pseudomonadales bacterium
GCCGGTTACGGTTTCAACAAATCACACTCAGCGGCGTATGCGCTCGTCAGCTATCGAACGGCGTGGCTGAAGGCGCACTATCCCGATCAGTTCATGGCGGCGGTGTTGTCGGCCGACATGCAGCACACCGACAAGATCGTGACGCTCGTCGACGAAGTAAGGCAGGCCGAACTGTCGCTCGATTCTCCCGACATCAATCTGAGCCGCTACCGATTCTCGGTGCGCGATGGACGCATCCTGTATGGCCTCGGCGCGATTCGCGGAATCGGCGAAGGCACCGTGACGGCCATCTGCGAGAGCCGTGAACAACACGGTAAGTTCGTGGACCTCTACGACTTCTGTCGCCGTATCGATTCGAAGAAGGCGAACCGGCGCGCCGTGGAAGCTTTGATTCGCGCCGGTGCGATGGATGGATTCGCGCGCGACGGTGAAGACCTCGATGCGGTGCGCGGGCGCTTGATCGCGGAAGTTGACAGTGCCATGCAGGGGGCGGAGCAGGTGGCGCGAAATGTCGAAAGCGGCATCGGCGATCTGTTCGGCGGTCCGTTCGCCGAGGACACGGCTGTTCCGATCGTCGTTCCCGCGGTGGCGGTGAGCCGATCGCTCACGCGCCGCGAGCGACTCGACGCCGAGAAGGAAGCACTTGGCCTGTATCTCACCGGACATCCGCTCGACGACTATCTCGACGAAATCCGCGAGTTCTGTCCGAACCGCGTGGTCGATCTGAGAGTGGAGCGGGGCGTGCAGGTGGTGGCGGGTCTAGTGGTTTCGTCACGCACGATGCGCAGCAAGCGGGGCGAGACGCTTGCGTTCACCGTGCTCGACGATCGCAGCGGCCGGATCGAACTGTCAGTGTTTGCCGACGTTTACGAACAGCACAAGGCGAAGATCTTCAAGGACGCGATCCTGGTGGTTGAGGGCGAAGTGCAGCAGGACGACTACAGCGGCGCATTGAAAATGCGGGTATCGCAGATTCACACGATGAACGATGCGCGCCGCAGGTTTGCGGACTGTCTGCAGATCGAAGTGTCCGGCATGGGTATGTCGGGCGATTTCGCCCGCCGCCTTAAGACTCTGCTGGAACCGCACCGTCACGACGGTTGTCCGGTTGCGATCGCGTACCGCTCCAATCGCGCCGAGGGGCGCCTCGTGTTGGGAGCGGACTGGCGCGTAACGCCCTGCGACGAGCTGCTTCAATCCTTGCGGAACGAGTTCGGCGCGGGCCAGGTCGGCCTGCACTATCGCCGCTCGGCGGCGTGATCACACCCGCGTCGATCGAAGCGGCAATTCGTGCCGCGCTAACGGATACACCAGGCCGCATCGTCGTCGCATTCAGCGGCGGAATGGACTCGTCCGTTCTACTCCATGCGGTCACCGCGTTCATCGACGATCGATCCCGGGTGCACGCGCTCCACATCAATCACGGCTTGAATCCTCGCTCAGACGAATGGCAACGGCATTGCGAAGCGGTTTGCCGTGACATCGGCGTCAGTTACGACTTCAGACGCGTATCCATCGGATCCGGCGGCGGCACGGAGGCGGCTGCGCGAGCGGCACGCTATGCCGCGTTCGGTGACTTCCTGATCGCAGGCGATGCGCTGTGGCTGGCGCACCATCGCGATGATCAGGCCGAGACGCTGTAGTGGAAACTCATGCGCGGCGGCGGTGTCGCCGCGCTCGCGGGCATGCCCGAGTCGCGTCGTCTTGGGGCCGCGTACCTCAGGCGTCCGTTCCTCGAGATTCCGCGCATCGAGATCGCAACCTGGGCGAACGCGCGTGGTCTCGAGTGGATCGACGACGACAGCAACGTCGATGCGCGTTTCGACCGCAATTTCATTCGCC
>CAZLDA010000813.1:0-1838 GCA_964557875.1 uncultured Pseudomonadales bacterium
TCGCCGCGCACGGATGGAAGGCTTCATCGTGCTCGACTACGCGAAGCGTTTCCCGGAGGCGAGCCGCGAGATGCAGCAGTGGATCGACAGCGGCGAACTGAAACATCGCGCAACGGTGGTCGAGGGATTCAAGAACCTGCCCAAGGCGCTGATCCAGCTGTTCCAGGGCGAGAATATCGGCAAGATGATGGTGAAGGTCTGAACCGAGTCGGGGCGAATATGGGGGACGAACGATGAACACGACTCTTGATGCAAGCACCGGTGCAGCAACCAACGTAACGACAAAGGCGCTCGATCAGTTCACGCCGCTCGACGTCGATGTGATGAAATGCCCGCACCAGTACAACGCGCGCATGCGACAGGAAGCGCCGATCTATCGTTGTCCGCATACCGGCATGTTCTT
Source organism: uncultured Pseudomonadales bacterium (assembly GCA_964557875.1). Classification (GTDB taxonomy): domain Bacteria; phylum Pseudomonadota; class Gammaproteobacteria; order Pseudomonadales; family Azotimanducaceae; genus DATJGR01. The sequence continues at coordinate 404 of CAZLDA010000813.1, forward strand.
CGTTTTCGACTACGACACAGTTCGCACCATCGCCGGCAATCCCGAGGTGTTTTCCAACAAGTTCGGTAAGGCGATGCGCAGCGAAGGCGACGTCGATCCACGCCTGATCGAAGAGCAGAAGAAGGGCTACCCGCCCGTCGACACGATGCTCACCGAAGATCCGCCGGTGCATCGCCGCTATAGAGGGCTGGTCAACCAGGCATTCACAGCGCGGCGGGTAGCCACGCTCGAACCCGAAATCGAGAAGATCGCGAATGACCCGATCGATGCGTTCATCCACGACGGGAAATGCGAACTGGTGTCGGCCTTTTGCGGCCCGCTACCGATGATCGTGATCGCAGACCAGCTCGGCGTGCCCCGCTCCGATCTGCCGCTGTTCAACAAATGGTCCGACGCGTTCGTGGCGCAGCTGTCGCGCATGGCATCGCCCGACGAAGAACTCGAAGCGATGAAGCTGATCGTCGAATACCAGCACTACTTCGCGAAGAAACTCGAAGAGCGCAAACACGATCGCAAAGACGACATCATTTCCGACATCGTGCATGCGCGCCTGGAGGGCGAACGGCCGCTCGATACAGCCGAGTCGCTATCGATCATTCAGCAGCTGCTCGTAGCCGGAAACGAAACCACCACGTCGGCGATCGCCGAAGGCATCCTGCTGTTGATTCAACATCCGGATCAGCTCGCACTGCTGCGCAACGATCCCGGCCTCATTCCGAATCTGGTCGAAGAAGTACTGCGGTTGTCTTCTCCAACGGCCAACATGTGGCGCGTATGCACGCGGGATACCGAGGTCAACGGTACGAAGATTCCCGCGGGCAGCATGATCCAGATCCGCTACTCGTCGGCCGATCGCGATGAACGTGTGTTCGAACACGCCGAAGACTTCGACGTAACGCGAAAGAACGCGCGTCAGAACGTCGCCTTCGGCTACGGCGTGCACATGTGCATCGGAGCAAGCCTCGCGCGGAAGGAAATGGAAGTTGCTTTCCGCGTCCTGCTCGGCCGCATGAAAGACTTCGCTCTCGACTGCGCCGAGAGCGACCTTTCCTATCCGCCGAATGTGTTGCTGCGAGGACTCGCGACGCTACCGATCAGGTTCGCGTCGCAGGGCTGACACCGTGTTGACGCGCAGCTAGGCGAAAGCGACCGGGCAAAGCTCGATCTCTTCGTCGTACAGCAGGTGATCGAGCACCATGCTGGCCGGGAAAATACGCATGACTTGCTCGCCGTTCACTCGCGTGGTGGCCCGCACGATTTCCACCTCGTTGGCTTTACCGAGGGCGCTGGCGACATACGTCTGGTCTTGAAGCTTGAATGCTCGTCCGAGCAGGAACCGATAATCCACACCTGACTCCGTTCATTAGGAAATGGGTTCGAATGTGATTCCGTTCCCAAGGTTGCGAGTCTACGCATCCCGAACGTTCAAGCTGTA
>CAZLDA010000814.1:0-1837 GCA_964557875.1 uncultured Pseudomonadales bacterium
GGACTAGCATCGCCGGACTTTCGAGCAAGGACAACAACATGACCCGTCTCTCTACCGCACTCGGACTGGCGTTGATCGCGTGGGCATCGCTCGCCTTTGCCGAAGAAGCGCCACTTCCGCCAAGCGACGGCGCTTACGAACGCGATGTGCAGATCGCGCGGAATCTCACCGAACAAAGCCGACAGGCCACGGTCGCTGCAAACCTGCCGTTGACCGAAAGCCAGGGCAACGCCTTCTGGCCGGTGTATCTGAAATACCGCGAAGAAGTCACGCAGCAGAACGTGCGCCTCGGTGAACTCATCAAGAAATACTCGCGCGAGTACGACGAGATGACCGACGACGCGGCCAAGGATCTCACGCGCACTTATCTCGACATCGACAAGCGCAAGCTCGAGCTGAAAGAGGAGTATCTGAAGAAGTTCGAGAAGGTGTTACCCGCCGCACTCGTTGCGCGTGCGATGCAGACCGAACAGAAGCTCGATGCAATGCAGGCATTCACGATTGCACGTTCGATTCCGCTGGTGCCGCCGGCAACGCACTAACCGGGCGATAAACCTGAAGATCAGTCGTGCGTCGGACCGTGATGCACCGCGAGCGCGATAGGGCTGCCATTCGCCATCGCGCGGATCTGGTCGGCAACGGACTGCTTCAACGTATCCACCACGATCGGCCACGACATCGCTTCCACCGGGAATGCTGCACACAGCACCACCGGCTGTTCCTCGGCGAACGATGCCCAAAGCCTGTCTGTCTCGATCGCGCCATGCGCGTGGCCGTTCATCCAGAGAATCGCGGCCAGTTCGCCATACATCCACACGCCCGGGTATTCGCGCACGAGTCGCTCGATGGGTCGCCCGACGATCTCCTCGAACCGTGACGGATCAGGCCTTCCGTCGGCCACACATTTTTCGAGCGTGCGTAATCCGTCGAGGAACACGTACTGACCGCGCCGTCTCGCCGCCTCCACGTCGATGCCGCGTTTGAACAACTGCGCTTCCAGGAGCTGTCGGGTGGCGTCGGTGACGACCAGCATGGCCGCATGCCCCTGATCCAATGCCACGGCCATGGCACGGCCGAGTTCGTTCACCAGCGGCGCGACTGCCTCGTAAAATTGCAACGAGATCGCGTTGGCTGTTGTCTGAGGTCCGTTCTGGTTCATCGTGACCACTGTGATGCAACCACCGTGACGTAACCACTGTGAACAGGGGCGAACCATACCTCCGAATCAGCGGTGTGTACGTAGGACTCGGCCTACCGTGCCGCTCTCGTGGCGACCGCCTTTCACAAGTGAGATCTGGAGCCGCACTTTACAAGTGCGATCTGGAGCCGCGTTTTACAAGTCGCGTACGACGGTCTGACGGAGTGCCCCGGGGCGCCCGCTATGCTCGGTCTCGGCCTCAGGAGACCTCCAATGCGCCATCACTATACGGAAACACCCGACGGCACCACGGCCGGCGCCTGGTGGAGACCGGGTGAAGTGGTACCCGCATGCGCGTGGTTCTACGATCGCCGTCAGCGGCTCCTCAATGTCGCAACGCCCGCATTCAGTGCGTCGCACCGCATTAACGATGGCGCGTCACTTAGATCTCAGATCAACAAGACCGACATCCTGCCGTTCCTCGCGCTACAGATCAGTCGACGGCGGGCCCGGTCGGAGTAGTTAGGCGCGCCTTTCTCATCGTCTTCAAGCGCGTGGGTGACGGCGGATCGGTGTTTCGGGGGCGCTCAAGATGAGATGGACGCCGCCCGCCTCGCCTTCGACCCAGCGCGCTGAAGTCATCAGGGTGGAACCCCTGGAGCCCGCACGGCATCGATGTGCCAAATTGGGGTTGGGTCA
>CAZLDA010000815.1:0-1836 GCA_964557875.1 uncultured Pseudomonadales bacterium
AGGCACTGCTCAGTCGTAAGCACGGAGCCTGCGCCGTTGACTTCGATCGAACCGCCTTCGAGTACGTGTTCGATGCGTACGGTGCGCACGCCGAGTGCGTCGGCCATTTTCGCGGCCGCTGCGTCGTCGGCGTCGAACGGCTCGTATTTTTCACCCCAGGCGTTGAATCGAAAGTCGAGCGCTACCAGAGCGCCGCTCGAGTCGTAAGCGAAGATCGCGCCGTGGTCGCGGCACCACGCGTCGTTGGTGACGATCGTATGTAAACGCAGCCGCTCCGGGGCAACGGTTTTCGCAAATCGTGCGGCAACGGCAGCACGATGCGCAGCATCGAGCACGTTGATGTGCACCGTTTCACCCTCCGCAAGCGCAACGACCGCCTGCGTCAGCGCGGCCTCGGTTTCTGCCAGGCAGCCTGGCCACGTCTCACGGTTGTGCGGCCACGAAAACCAGGTGCCCTGATGCCGCGCCCATTCCGGCGGCATGCGATATAGGTCTGTCGAATCGGACATGGGAAATTCCTCGTTGACCCGCGCAGTATACTGACCGCCCGGTCATCGGAGCGGCCCATCCAGTCTAACGACACCAATACGGCGCGATCGTTCGTTGCATTGCGCGAAGGGCGGGTCGAGATCACGCGCTTGCCGCCTGCCCGTCCTCATCGTCCCACCCTGATATTCCTGCATGAAGGTCTCGGCTCGATTTCGCAGTGGCGCGACTTTCCGGCACAACTGGCCGCGCAAACCGGATGCGGCGCACTGATCTACAGCCGCTTCGGCTATGGAAGGTCGGATCCGGCGCGCCTGCCGCGGCCGCTGCACTACATGCGCGACGAAGCCTTCGTGCTGGCCGAACTGCTCGAACGAACTGAAGTATCCGATCACATTCTGGTGGGTCACTCGGACGGCGGAACCGTCGCACTACTGAACGCCGCTTGCGCCGCCCGCGCCGGATTGCTCGGCGTCATCACTGAAGCGGCGCACGTCTTCTGCGAGGTAAAAACCGTTTCCGCCATCGGACGCGCTCGCAGCGATTTCACTACCGGAACCTTGCGCACCGCGTTGGTGCGTCATCATGGCGCAAACACCGACAACGCATTCTTCGGCTGGTGCGATGCGTGGCTCGATCCCGCCTTTCGCAACTGGGACATACGCACCGAGCTGCACTCGATACGCGTACCGGTGCTCGCGTTGCAGGGTGCCGACGACGCATACGGAACCGAGCTGCAGCTCGACGTCATTCGCCAACAGGCGGGTGCAGGCGCAGACGTTCGCATACTGCCGCGCTGCGGGCATGCACCGCATCGCGAGCAACGGGAGCTCACACTCGATGCCATGACGGCGTTCGTCACTGCGATCACATCGCACGACGCGTGATCGAGTACGCGACACCGACGTGAAATCACGGCACCATTCGTTTTCTGCACGCTCTCGGGAATTCGACACATAAATGCAGTTGTTCTTCCAACTGTTGATCGGCCATGCGTTGGCCGACTTCGTGCTTCAGTCCGACACCATGGCGCGTGCGAAAGACCGGCATGCCGATTTCATGAAAGGAGTGAGCGATAATTTTCCGCCTTGGTATTACTGGCTCGGTGCGCACGCGTTGGTGCATGGCGGCGCCGTGTATCTGTTCACCGGAAGCGCGCTGCTCGGCCTCGTCGAAGTAGTACTGCATGCGGTAATCGACTACTCCAAATGCGAACGCTGGATCGGCTTCCACCACGACCAGGCCCTGCACGTTGCGTGCAAGGCAGGCTATTGCTTCTTTGTCTGAACGCATTCGAGAGGGGCATACGATGAACATCACCGGCATCGATCACGTCTATCTGACCGTCAG
>CAZLDA010000816.1:0-1829 GCA_964557875.1 uncultured Pseudomonadales bacterium
AATCACCATGGCGTCACCACCGTGGTAATGGGCAACTGCGGCGTCGGCTTCGCGCCGGTCAAACGCACCGATCACGACCTGCTGATCGAGTTGATGGAAGGGGTAGAAGATATTCCCGGCGCGGCATTGCACGAAGGTCTGTCGTGGGACTGGGAGACGTTCCCGCAATATCTCGACTATTTGTCGAAGCGTCGCTTCGACATGGACATCGCTGCGCAGCTTCCGCACGCCGCACTGCGCGTATACGTGATGGGCGAACGCGGCGCGAATCGCGAGCCGGCCACGGCCGAAGACATCGCCAGGATGCGTGTGCTTGCCCGCGAAGCCGCGGCTGCGGGCGCCATCGGATTCTCCACGTCGCGCACGCTGAATCACCGCAGCAGCAAGGGTGCACCCACGCCGTCGCTCACGGCAGAAGTGGACGAACTCGTCGGCATTGCACTCGGTTTGAAGGATGCGGATCACGGCGTGCTCGAACTGATTTCGGACTTCGGCGACCTCGAGGAGGAGTTCGGCATCGTAGAACGCATGTCGGCCGCCAGCGGTCGCCCCATCTCGATCTCGTTGGCGCAGGGTCTTTCGCCGAACGGCTGGAAGAAGATTCTCGGCCGCATCCAAAGCAACGTCGGCGCCGGGCGCGTGATGCGCGGGCAGGTCGCACCGCGTCCGATCGGCATCGTGCTGGGGCTTTCGACCACGTTGAATCCGCTGCTGATGCGGCCGTCGTATTCGGCGATTGCGAAGTTGCCGCTGCCGGAACGGCTGGCGAAGCTCAAAGATCCTGCGCTCAAGGCGAAGATTCTCGCCGAAGAACCCGCACCGGCCTTCGAGCGCATGAAGCGCCTCGTCGGCGACTTCGATCGCATCTGGGTGATGAACGATCCGCCGGATTACGAGCCGAGACCGGAAGACGCGATCGGCCCGCGCGCGCGTGCGCTCGGTCGTGCGCCGCTCGATTATGCGTACGACTTGTTGTTGCAACGCGATGGACGGCAATTGCTGTTCACGCCGTTCGCGAACTATGCCGAGTTCAATCTCGACTGTTGCCACGAGATGATCCTGAGCAACGACTGCGTGATGGGTCTCGGCGACGGCGGAGCGCACGTCGGCACGATTTGCGATGCGAGTTTCCCGACGTATCTGCTCGCGCACTGGGGCCGCGACCGAACTCGAGGCGAGCGCATCGCTCTCGAAACGCTGGTGAAGCGGCAGACGCAGGACACGGCGCGGGCCGTCAATCTGTTCGACCGCGGTCTGATCGCGGCCGGCATGAAAGCCGATTTCAACATCATCGATTTCGACAACCTGCGCGTGCGCGCACCGGAGATGATCAAGGATCTTCCGGCGGGTGGTTCACGGCTGGAACAGCGTGCCGACGGGTATCTCGCGACGATCGTCAGCGGCGAAGTGACGTATCAGAACGGCGAGCCGACGGAGGCGTTGCCGGGTCGATTGGTGCGCTGATGGCCGCGCCTGTATCGACCTGTTAGAGTTTCCTCAAGCGCCCGTAGCTCAGTTGGATAGAGCACCTGGCTTCGAACCAGGTGGCCGGCGGTTCGAGCCCGTCCGGGCGCGCCATCCTTTGTTGAGAGTCCGTGGGAGCAGTCACTAACTACTCCAACGAATTCAGACAAAGATTCAGACAATTATCGGGTCGCTAGGACTAGCCCCGGCACGCGGTCGTAGACGCGCCGCATCTTCTCGCTTCGGTGCCCACTGGCTTTTTGCGTGTGATCGGATACGCCTTTTGCCTTCAAATCATGAAACGTAAATGGTTCAGTTAGTCCTGCTGCCCTGGCTTTCCGCATGAGACGCTGCCGCGCGGAATC
>CAZLDA010000817.1:0-1823 GCA_964557875.1 uncultured Pseudomonadales bacterium
TGGAGCACCAGCAGCAACGGCCTCAACTACGAGACCGGCGAGGTGTGCCTGACCCGCGGCGCTGGCGGCATTTGCCTCGAGTCCACGGACGACTGAGCCCCGCACGCCCGGCGTTTCCACTTCCCTCACCGTTGTTTTCCCAACGGCCCTCCTTTTCCCAACGGCCCTCTAAGGGTGAGCGCTGCGCCCGCATGACCGCGCGGTTATGATTCGCGGGCGCTTGAATGGGAGCACGCAATGGCAATCAAAACGATCAATCCGAAAGACTCGAAATTCCTGCACGACAACTACCACTTCTCACAAGCCGCCAGATCGGGCGAGCTGTTGCTGTGCTCTGGACAGATCGGAATCGGCGCGGACGGCAAGGTTCCGGCGGATCTCACGGAAGAGTTCACGAACGCCTGGACCAAGGTGGGCAACGTGTTGAAGGCTGCCGGTGTCGACTTCAGCGACGTGCTGGAATACACGACGTACCACGTCGGTTTGCAGAGCACGATGGGTACCTTCATGAAGGTGCGCGACCAGTTCCTGAAGGAACCGTGGCCCGCATGGACCGCCATCGGCATCACCGAACTGGCAGCGCCGGGCGCGCACGTGGAAATTCGGGTGATCGCACGCAAGCGCAAGTGACGGATTCGTTCTGGCGCGATCCGCCGTGGCACGGCGGCAAAGCCGGCTATCGCATGGGGCTGCGGCCGATCGAGCCGAACAAATGGTTGCCTGATCGGATCAACGCGGAGGAACTCGCGCGGAAACGAACGCTGCTCGACGACCGAGCGAGCGGCGTGTTCGCGGAACTGGCCGAATCACGCGCCGGGCAAGAGCTAATTCTAGATGCGGTGAACGTTGCTCTCGGCACGCACACCTCGACCGGCGACTCCGCGCCGATCATCGCCGCTTCGCTTCAGGTGCCGGACGACCTGTGTCTTATGCAACGCTTCAACGACGCGTATCGGCTAACCGCGGCATGCGTCTGTTCACCGTCATATTGGCGGCTTGCGGAAAAGATCGGCCGCACGCTGGATGGCATTCACGATCCCGTGCCCACGCTCAACGACAAACTCTCCGGGAAGATGGCGCAGTTCTTCACGCGGCTGCCGATGGCGGCGATCTTCGAACGTCGCAACTGGTTGATGCACACCAACCCCGCGCTGTATCAGCCCGTCTCCGAAGCGTGGCACGAAGTGACGGCAGACAACGTGCAGCATCTCGTGGTGCGTTCGGAACGACAGACATTGCGCCGCCTCGATTCCGAATCGGTGATGTTCACGATTCGTGTGACGTGTCATCCGCTGCCTGAGATAGCGGACTATCCCGAGGCCGCCCGCGATCTGTTAGCTGCGATCGAGAACCTGGACGATGCCGAGCGCGCCGCAAAAGGCCACCGCTACTTCGCTCCCGCTGTTTCGAACTATCTTCGCTCCGTCATCTAAGTTAGGACGCATCATGACTGACGTTCTCGCTGGCATTCCGCGCATCGATCTCGGCTACACACCCACGCCGCTGGAACCGCTCGACCGACTTTCCGAAATGCTCGGCGGTCCGCGCATCTGGATCAAACGCGACGACTGCACTGGCCTTGCTACCGGCGGCAACAAGACGCGCAAGCTCGAATATTTGATGGCCGATGCACTGGCGCAACGCGCCGACACCGTGATCACGTTCGGCGCAGTGCAATCGAACCATGCACGCCAGACCGCAGCCGCGTGCGCGAAGCTTGGTCTTGAATGCCACCTGATACTGACGCGTCGAGTCGCGTGGAAGCATGCGGAATACGAACAGAGCGGGAACGTGTTGTTCGATAGGTTGTTAGGGGCACATGT
>CAZLDA010000818.1:0-1820 GCA_964557875.1 uncultured Pseudomonadales bacterium
ACAGCGTCGGCACGATGTCGAGGTGACTCGTCACCGTTTCGATCACGCGCGCGCTCTGTCCCGGAATACGCATCACCAGCGGCACGTGGATCTGCTCGTCGACGAACGCAGAGCCGTGCCCCCAACGACCGTGTTCCAGCAGTTCCTCGCCGTGATCGCCCGTGATCACCACGATGGTGTTCTGCATGAGCCCTTCCGACTCGAGGTAATCGAGCAGCCGACCGATCTGACCGTCGACGAAGTGCGCGGCATTCACGTAGCGGTTGCGGATCAACTCGATGTCGCGCTCAGGATTCATCAGCGCGTAGTTCATCGCATCGCCGTAGGGCGTTGCGATCGCATCGGCTTCGGGAAACTGATACGGCGCATGAGTGCTTTCGAAAAACAGAAACCGCATGAACGGTTTTGTACCGTCGCGTTGTTTCAGGCTGGCAATGATCGCGTCGACGTTGTGTACATCGCGATGCCAGAACACCTCGTCTTCCGAATACTCGTGTCGCCGTTCGCTCGGTACGTCGACGAAGATCGTGCGATCGAATTCGGGATACGAGAATTTTGCGCTGGTGAACACCTCGATGTCGTAGCCAAGGCGACCGAGCACGTCGAAAAATACCGGACCGCGCTGCTGCTCCAGCACGTGTGACCAGTACGGCCCGTGCAACGAATAGAACATCGTGAACATGCCCATACGCGTGCGATTGCCGCCGCTCAGGTGATGTTTGAAGTGCAGGTTTTCGGCCGCGAATGCCCACAGTCGCGGCATCGTGGTTTCGGTGAGCAGGTCGAAGCGCATCGACTCGACCGCGAGCCACAACACGTTCGGCGGCGTTGCCGGCGGCACGATTTCGATCGGCTCGCGCGGATACGCGAGCGTGCCGCGTTGTGAAATCGACCCGATGAGCGCCGGCGCCGGTTCGATGCCGAAGCGTTTGGCGGCCGAACGGAACGTGACCGGTTGATAGAACGGGAACAATCCGGATGCACGCAACATCTTCCCGTTGCCGGAGAGATCGGCGTAGCCGTACAACCCCTTGTCGATCAGAACGACTCCCAGGATCGCAAACGCAATGAGCCAGCCGCGGTGCTTTCGCACAACCACAGCGCGGCGTTGCAGCCATGTCAGGAGAGCAAGCACCATCGCGAAGATCGCCGCGATTGCGACGGTGACCGTCAGCCACGTGGCGCGCGATGCTCCGAGCGACGCGATACCCCCGGGCGTGGTGATCAGATTCCACACGAAGCCGTTGAGGTGGAAGCCGTACAGCTCGTGAATACGCACGTCGGCGAGCAGCGCCGCTGCAACGAGCGTTCCGACCAGCGAAAACACCACGCGCATCGTCCGCGCTACGGTCACGCGACTCTTCGCTCGGCGCTCCAGGTAACCCGTCAGCGCCGCAATCACGAACAGCGGCGCGGCGATCAACAACGCCTGATCGACCCACGCGAAAAACACGAACGCGGCTTCGAGCACGCTCGCCGGACGCCATGCGAATGCAAACTGCGCGAGCGCGAGCAGCACGATGGCCAGACCGAACACGCTCGCGCGCCAAAGCAGGGGCGCTAGCGGATACACCACTCCTACGGGCGACTCTTCCCCGATTGTTGACATGCTGTCGCGGGTTGACATGCGGTTGCGTTGCCGATGACTCTCTGCGGCGCGCAGATTACCCCAACGGAGGATGCTTGCCCGAGATCATTGCCTACGACACCGAACGGGCGTCCGCGTATCATCGTCATCACAACAAGAATCTGCGCACGCGCATCTCGACCGCGCGCGAGCGGCAACTCGTCGGACGCGCGCTCGACACATTCGCGAAGAC
>CAZLDA010000819.1:0-1820 GCA_964557875.1 uncultured Pseudomonadales bacterium
GATGCGATCGGGCGAATCGTCAGCGCCGCACTCTCGAGCCGTTGATCAGGACTTGCGCACGGCGGCATTCGCAATAAAGATGCTGCGCTACCGTTCGCAGGTGTGGAGTCGCCGATGGTCCGTATTCAAGAACGCCGCAGAGAAGTTGTGTGCAGGCTCTGACACTGCGCACCGAGGTGCAGCGCCGCGACCGCGAGCGCATCGCGGAAATCACGACGGCGACGGAGATGTTCCATCCGCCCGAGATCGCGGTGGCCGTGGAACTCGTCGATGACCGGCTGACGAAGGGCAAGGCGTCCGACTATCTGTTCCTGTTCGTCGACGAGGGCGAGGACACACTCGGCTACGCGATCTACGGCTTCAACTCGATGACGCAGTCGAGTTGGGACCTGTACTGGATCGCGGTCGATCCCGAATGCCACGGCACCGGCGTCGGCCGCTTGCTGCTCAATGAAGTCGAATCGCGCGCACGCGCGGGCGGTTGCACACATCTCTGGGTCGAAACGGCAGGCCGCGAAAACTACAAGCGCACGCGCGCGTTCTATGTGGCGATGGGCTACACCATCGCGGGCGAGTTGAAGGATTTTTATGCACCTGGCGATTCGAAAATCGTGTTCGTGAAAGCGCTATGAGTGAACTCGAAGCATTCCGTCAGGACGTCCGCCGCTGGCTCGACGCCAACTGTCCGCCGCGTATGCGCACACCGATGCCGCAGGACGAAATGCCGGGCGGCGGGCGGCGCGCGCAATACAAACATCCGGAGACCAAGATTTGGCTCGACGCGATGGCCGAGAAAGGCTGGACGGTGCCGACGTGGCCCGTGAAATACGGCGGTGCCGGTCTCGATAAAGACCGCAACCAGGTGTTGCAGGAAGAACTGCGCCGCATCAACGCGCGCCCGCCGTTGTTCGGCATGGGCATCAGCATGATCGGCCCCGCGCTGCTCGAGTTCGGTACGGACGAGCAGAAGGCCGAACACCTGCCGAAGATCGCGCGCGGCCAGATCTGGTGGTGCCAGGGTTACAGCGAACCGAACGCCGGATCCGACCTCGCCAGCCTGAAGACCAGCGCAGTGGAGAACGGCGACGAGTACATCATCAATGGCTCGAAGATCTGGACATCGGGCGCTGATCACGCCGACTGGATCTTCTGCCTGGTGCGCACCGATCCGAGTGCGCCGAAGCACGACGGCATCACGTTCATTCTGTTCGACATGGCTCAGCCCGGCGTAACGGTGAAGCCGATTCTGCTGGTCAGCGGCATGTCGCCGTTCTGCGAAACGTTCTTCGACAACGCCCGCGCGCTGAAGAAGAACGTCGTCGGCGAAGTGAACAAGGGCTGGACCGTGGCGAAGCGCCTGCTGCAATACGAACGCACGTCCATCGGCGGCATCGGCGGCGGCACGCAGCAAACGACCAGGCTCGAGGACATTGCCAAGGACTATGTCGGCGTCACCAGCGGGCGCATTGCCGACGAAGCAACCCGGCAACGCGTGATCACGCATCGCATGAACGACCGCAGCTTCGGCCTCACGATGCGACGCTCGATGGAAGAATCGCAGTCGGGACGCGCACCTGGCGCCGCGTCATCGATGTTCAAGTATTACGGCACCGAGCAGAACATCCGCCGCTATGAGTTGCTTTTGTCGATCATGGGCACACGAGCGGTCGGCTGGAGCGGCGACTCGTTCAGTTCTGACGAGCTCACGACCACACGCGCGTGGTTGCGCTCGAAAGCGAACTCGATCGAAGGCGGAACGTCGGAAGTGCAACTCAACATTCTCGCGAAACGGGTGCTCGGCCTGCCGGACTGACGGCACC
>CAZLDA010000820.1:0-1809 GCA_964557875.1 uncultured Pseudomonadales bacterium
CTTTACAAGGTCAATCCGGTGTCGTCGTTGCTGACGTTCCCGGCACACTGCGCCGCCACGCGCGAACAGGCCATTGCCGAATCTCGCACGACCGTCTTGGGTCTGTTCAACGGTGTCGGTCGACTCTATCTCGATCTCGCACGTGGCGAAGCCGCTGCGGGTGGCTCTGGATACAGCTATCTGCATCGCATGGAGGATCTCGAACAGCACAAGAACGACATCGAGTACATGATCGACGCGAGTCCGACGCTCGTGATCGGCGATCCCGATCAATGTATTGAACGGTGCAAGCAACTCGAAAAGATGGGGATCGACGAGGTCATCCTGAAGATCGATGGCTACGGTCACCAGAATAACCTGCGGAGCATCGAAATGTTCGGCAAATACGTGATCCCGGAGTTCAATCACCCCGAGGCCAAGCCCGTCAACGACTGGGAGGCGCTCGGGGTCGAGATGGAGAAATTTCAGCTCTAAATTGCAAGGCGGAAATGCCAACCAGGGTGCTGGAGGATGTCGGTGCAAGCGGTTCGTCGCTACCGCTCCGCAGTTCACCGCTGTACTGCCCCGCTACCACCCGTGCTGCGCTAGGCGTTTGCGGCTCGCTGGCGCGGGAGGCGCGCTGCGATCCGCCTGCACCAACGGCGTTCTGACTGGATCGTGTTTTCACTTCGCTATTTGGACGCTGCTGTCCTGAGCGAAAAATTGCTGTCTTAAAGCGCAGAGCGAGAGGGTTATTCCATGACTACGAATGCAGAAGTCGCCGCAATCATCGACGCGAACAATAAAATCCTGTGTGCCGAGCTTGCCAAAGGCAATGCCGCGGGAGTGGCGAACATGTATGCCACCGGCGCCAAGTTGATGCCGCCGAATCTGGATTTCATCGACAACGCGAGTCTCACCAGCTATTGGCAGGGTGCAATAGATATGGGCGTCAAGGGCGGCGTCCTGAAATCGATCAGTGTAGAAGACCATGGCGATACCGCGATTGAAGTCGGCGCCTACACGTTGTACGGCGCGAACAATGTCGCGATTGACAACGGGAAGTACCTGGTGGTTTGGAAGCAGGAAGGTTCGGCGTGGAAATTGTTCCTGGACATCTTCAACTCGAGTCGACCGGCCGGCTGAGCGCAGGTTGATTGTGCCGATGAGCGGGAGGCGGTCGCGAGGCTCCCTCCCGCGACGGCTTATTCGTTCGGTCGGTGAAGCAAGAGGAGCGCGTCGATGAGATTCGGATTCCTGACCGAAGGCGATACCCCTCGCGGCGCCTCTGTAGCCAATCGTTATCACGAGATCATTCGCGAAGCCCAGTTTCTGGAACAGATGGGCTTTGACTTCTGGGAGTGTTCGGAACAGCACTTCACGGGGCCGGTGGCGACGATCTCCGCGCCGGAAGTGCTGCTGGGAGCAGTCGCGCAAGCCACGAGCCGCATCAAGATTCGCACGATGTCGTTCGTGATGTTGCGCTTCAACCATCCACTGCGCACCGCGGAACGATTGGCTACGCTCGATATCCTGTCGCGCGGACGCATGGAGTTCGGTACCGCCCGAGGCAATAACGCGGCGGTCGTCAACGCATTCAAGATTGATGCCCACCAGACCAAAGCCGAGTGGCGCGAGACATTGGAAGTCATCGTGAAGGCTCTGACCTGCGAGGCCGTCTCGCATCATGGGGAGTTCTACGATATCGAGAGCGATCCGGTCTGGCCGCGGTTGTATCAAGCGACATTTCCGCCAATCTACCTGTCAGCGACGAGTCTGGACACGCACGCTGCCGCCGGCAGGCTCGGTATCGGACCCATGCACGCATCC
>CAZLDA010000821.1:0-1808 GCA_964557875.1 uncultured Pseudomonadales bacterium
CCAGATCGAGTGCGTCGCCGACATGAGTCGTGAGGGACGCTACTTCTATGACTTCGAGGACCTAGAGACTAATGTCCAAAGAGTCGCAAGTCCGAATTCGAAAACTTGACCGACGCGAACTGGTGTTACCCATATGACTAATCATGGAACGTTCCTCGCCTTCGCGAATCGATGGGTCGTAGTGACTGGTGCGTCTGCCGGTCTTGGGCGCGCGATCTCGGTCGAGCTTTCGCGGCATGGCGCCAGAGTAGTTCTGTTGGGACGAGATGAGCCGCGGCTTGCCGAAACTGCCGCGCTCCTTTCCGACGCGGATCACCGCGTGATTTCGCTGGATCTGGCTCGGCACGACACCATCGCAGCATCGATCCTGAAGCTGCACGAAGACGTCGGACCCTTGTACGGCTTGTGCCATGCGGCAGGCGTCGTCGCGACACGACCGTTGACAGGAAACACTGTCGACGTGGTTCAGGCACAACTCAATGTGAACTTGCTTGCGGGGCTCGAGTTGGCGCGCGTGATCTGTCGACGCGACGTGATGACACCCGAGGGCGGCAGTCTTTTGTTCCTGTCTTCCGTATACGGTCAGGTGGGCATGCCAGGACAGATCGGCTACTGCGCGACCAAAGGCGCTCTCGTTGCCGCTGCGCGTGCGATGGCAATCGAACTGGCGCGTCGGAAGATCCGCGTCAACTGCGTTTCCCCCGGCCTCGTCTTCACCGAAATGACGAAACAGGCCCTGAGCGTCTTGTCGTCGGACCACGTCGACAAACTGAAGGCGGCGCATCCGTTAGGGATCGGCGAGCCCGAAGATGTGGCACGCGCCGCAGTATTCCTGCTCGCGCCGAGCAATCGTTGGATCACCGGCGCAGACCTCGCAGTCGACGGCGGATTTACAGCTCAGTAATCCTCCTTTACCCACACAACGACCGACTAAACATGAACACACAAGAAGCAGTCTCCTGGATCGCCGAGATTTTCGAAGAGCCGTCCGAGCGCGTCTCCTCCGATACTCCACGGGAAGAGATTCCAGGCTGGGACTCGCTGGGCGTTCTGACGCTGATGGCGGCACTCGACGAGCGGTTCAACATTCAACTCTCGGAAGAAGAGATGGAAGGCATGGAACACGTCAGCGACATCCTCGCGATTCTGCAACGCGACGGCGCGCTGGACGCGTAACGCCGGCCGAAGGTCGCCACAAATGCGCTTTCTCCTCGTCGACCGGATCGTGGCGCTGTCGCCCGGCAACAGTATCGTTGCGACACGCGCAATCGGTCTCGACGAGGACTACTTTCAGGACCACTTCCCCGGCTTCCCTGTGGTGCCCGGGGTGTTGCTTACGGAGATGATGGCGCAGGCTGCAGGCAAGTGTCTGAACGCGGAGCGGCGGCCGCGCGGCAACGCAATGTTGACGCGCATCCTGTCAGCCAGCTTCCGCCAATGGGTGCAACCGGGGAACGAAGTGCATTTGCATGCGACGATGACTGCCAACAGCGAGCGATACGCTACTGCCGAATGTCGCGCGGAGGTCGCCGACCGCGTCGTCGCACAGGCGAAGCTGTTCTTCTCGTTCATTTCAACGGGCGAATTTGCGGCCGACTACCGGGACGATGTGCTCGAAGACTATCTGGCGAGGCATGCACGGTGAACGAAGCGTTCGGACTCGAGAATACATGTGTACTAGTCACCGGCGGAACAAGAGGAATCGGAAGGGCGATCTCGCTCCGGCTCGCCCGCGCCGGCGCGACCGTGGTCGCGAACTACGCACGCAATGAAGCCGCTGCCGCAGCGTTGAAGGCGGAGGCACTTGC
>CAZLDA010000822.1:0-274 GCA_964557875.1 uncultured Pseudomonadales bacterium
TCTAACGAGCCCTCGATGGCGCGAAACTCAGCTTTCGCATCGAGTGCAGCGACGGCTGCCTGCGCCTTCTCGAGGTTCGTGCGCCCGTCGTCGAGGGGTGTCGGCCCCGCCTTCGGCATAGCCACTTCCGTTACCGTAACCGGAAGCGGCTTTGCGATTTCCTGTTGCCTGATCGGAGCGGCTTGCTGCGCGGCCGCGCGAGCCACAACCGGTGCAGGCACGTCGTTTTCGTCGGAACCGTCGTAGTCATCCCAGGTCAGCATTTTCGTCATCC
>CAZLDA010000822.1:284-1802 GCA_964557875.1 uncultured Pseudomonadales bacterium
TGGCTACTGGCACGCTTCGCAGTCGGGATTGTCGATCGAGCATGCGAGCGGAACTTCGGCCGCATCCTCGCTCAGGTTGAACGAACTCGCTGCGGCGGTGCTCGCCGTTGTCGAGAGCGCCTCCGAAATCGCGCCGGCCGAAACCGCGTTCAACTTGCTGCGATCAACCGTCGACTTCTCGGTGCTCGTCGCGCTCAACGCACGCAGGTAATACGTCGTTTTGAGCCCGCGGATCCACGCCATACGGTATGTCACGTCGAGCTTCTTGCCCGATGCGCCAGCGATGTAGAGGTTCAGCGACTGCGCCTGGTCGATCCACTTCTGGCGGCGCGCGCCAGCGTCCACAAGCCAGCGCGGCTCCACTTCGAACGCAGTTGCGTAGAGCTGCTTGAGGTTCTCCGGCACGCGATCGATCTGCTTCAGACTGCCGTCGTAGTACTTCAGGTCGTTGACCATGACCTTGTCCCACAGATCGAGCTTCTTCAGGTCGTGCACCATGTAGGGATTCACCACGGTGAACTCGCCGGACAGGTTAGATTTGACGTACAGGTTCTGATACGTAGGCTCGATCGACTGCGACACGCCGGTGATGTTGGCGATGGTTGCCGTCGGTGCGATGGCCATGACGTTCGAGTTGCGCATGCCGTCGGTCTTCACCTTGCGGCGCAGCGTTTCCCAATCGAGCGTCGAATCGTAGTTCGCTTCGAGGTATTGCTTGCCGCGCTCGCGCTCGAGGTGACGCAGCGAATCGAGCGGCAGGCTGCCGCGGCTCCACAGCGAGCCTTCGAAGCTCGCGTAACTGCCGCGCTCCTTAGCGAGGTCGCTGGAGGCTTCGATGGCGAAGTAGCTGACGGCTTCCATCGATTCGTCGGCGAACTTGACCGCTGCATCGGAGCTGTACGGAATGCGCAGTTCATATAGCGCATCCTGAAAGCCCATGATGCCGAGGCCTACCGGACGATGGCGCATGTTCGACGCGCGCGCCTGCGCGACCGAGTAGTAATTGATGTCGATGACGTTATCGAGCATCCGCACTGCGGTACGCACCGTGCGACGGAGCTTGTCGAGGTCGAGCCCGTCTTTGCCGACGTGCTGAACGAGGTTGACCGAGCCCAAGTTGCACACGGCGATTTCATCGCGCGACGTGTTCAGCGTGATCTCGGTGCACAGGTTCGACGAATGCACCACGCCGACGTGCTGCTGCGGCGAGCGGACGTTGCACGCGTCTTTGAAGGTGATCCACGGGTGGCCGGTTTCGAACAGCATCGACAGCATCTTGCGCCACAGGTCTTGCGCGCGGACGCGCTTGAACAGCGGCAGTTCGCCCGTTTCCGTTTTGCGTTCGTATTCGGTGTACGCGTGTTCGAACGCGAGACCGTACAGGTCGTGCAATTCAGGCACGTCGCTCGGCGAGAACAACGTCCATGTGCCGTCTTCGAAGACGCGCTTCATGAACAGGTCGGGGATCCAGTTGGCCGTGTTCATGTCGTGCGTGCGGCGGCGGTCGTCGCCGGTGTT
>CAZLDA010000823.1:0-1779 GCA_964557875.1 uncultured Pseudomonadales bacterium
CGACAGATTCGTCCAGCGCCTGAAAGCGCGCGTGAATGCGCTCGCGTCCGCATACTCGAGCACGCCCGCAATCTCGGTGATCGCCATACCGGTATCGGTGAGCAACTGGCGCGCGATTTCGTAACGCCCCTCTTTGGCGAGACTGCGGAAGCTCGTGCCCTTCGCCACGAGCTGGCGCCGCAACGTGCGCGTCGGAGTTCCCAACACACCCGCGATCGACTGCTCTGTTGCGCGCCCCGTGGGAATCATCGTGCGAAGTGCCACGCGCACCTGTTCCACGAGATCGCTGAACTGCGCCGACTCTGTCGACAGCGTGCGCAACATCAACGCGTACAACGCAGCGTCCGAGCCGGGAAGCGAACGGTCGAGCCACTTCCTTTCGAACCGCAGTTCGGTTGCATCGGCATCGAACTCCAGCGGCGCCTTGAAGAAACGGTTGTACGGTTTGGTGTCCAGCGGTCTGGCGTGCGAGAAGGTCACGGCAGTGGGCCGCCAGCGGCTGCCGCACATCGAACGCAGCACGTTGAAACTCAGCGCGGCGACGAGATCGTGCACTTGTGCGGTTCCTTGCATGTCCCGCTGGTAGATGACGTAGCCCACCGACGCGTGTACGCCGTTTATGATGCGCGTAGGAACTCCACCGCGGTTCTGCAGGTGCAGATGCAGAATCAGACTGCGCAGTGCGGCGTCGACCGTGGGCGACTGACGCATCAGCGCACCGACGCGGCCGAGCGTCTCCACGTCAGACTGTTGACCGACCAGCAGGCCGAAGTGCGGGCATGTGGTCGCATCTGCGCAACGCTGTAGCAGCATCCCCGCAGTTCGGAACGCCATCTGATTCTCGGCATCGTCGAATACGGAGTCTTCGAGGCCGACACTCGCCAACAGTTCTGTTGGGTCGACACCCTTTTCGCGCAGCAGTGTCGGAATCGGCAACAGCGTGGCAAGCCGCACGATGCCGCCGTCGTCGATGTCTGGCTGCACGTGGCAGGGCCGGTTGGAGGGGGCGTGTGCGTCGCGCGGCATATGGTCCCGACACTTGCGACCTTGGCCGAATATGTCAAGTGAACGAACGGGGCACTGCCGTAGTCTGCGCCGTCATCAATGGTCGGCGCATCGGGAGCACGTAACATGAAACGGGGACGGAATATGCGACGTGTCATCGCTACGGTCGGCGCATTCCTGTGCGCGGCAGGATTCGGTTCGGCTGCACTGGGTGCAGAACAGGTCACGGGCGAGTTGGGCTCGCCGAGCGCGACCACAACGATTCCCGGCAATCAGATTCCCGCGCCCGCACCGAAATTCGGCGGCGTCATCAAACAGGAAGTGCCGGGTTCCAAAACCTGGTGGCCGCCGAAGATCGTGCCGCCGAAAGGCGCCCCCAACATTCTGCTCATCATGACGGACGATCAGGGATACGGCGTGAGCGGCACGTTCGGCGGCGTCATCCCGACGCCTGCGCTCGACCGCATTGCGAAAGCGGGCCTGCGTTACACCCAGTTCAACTCGACGGCGCTGTGTTCACCCACGCGCGCAGCGCTGATCACCGGCCGCAACCATCATTCGGTCGGTAACGGTGTGATCACGGAATTATCGACCGGGTATCCCGGGTACGACTCGATCATCGGTCTCGACAACGCCAGCATCGGCGAAATTCTGAAAGAGAACGGCTACGCGACGTCGTGGTTCGGCAATAACCACAACACGCCGGCGTTCCAATACAGCGTCGCAGGACCGTTCGACCAGTGGCCGTCGGGCATGGGCTTCGATTACTTCTAC
>CAZLDA010000824.1:0-1774 GCA_964557875.1 uncultured Pseudomonadales bacterium
CGGGGTGCTCCAGCGAACAGACCAGATCCTCCGTCAATCCGTCGGCAACCGCGTCGCGATAGCGAATCGCCATGCAACTGCGGTACTGATTGCGAAACGCCACGTTCGGGTGCGTCGTGTACCATCCCGGCGTTGCGCTGATCAGGCGTTGCCGAACCTGTCGACGAACACCATCTTATCGGTCGATTTGCGGTTGATCGGGCCATGGCCACCACCCACCGCGTACCCGATCGGCACATGCGCGCACGTATACCAGCCATCCGGCAATTGCAGCAGTTCGCGCACCTTCGGCTCTTCGAGACAGAGCAACGTCGTCAGCACACAGCCGAGCCCTTCGTTACGCGCGGCGAGCAGCAGATTCTGCACGGCGGGATATACCGAACCGCCGCCGACCACCGATGGCCGTGGCTGCTCTTGATCGGTGATCGTCATCATGCCCGGATTGAAGCAGAACACTGCGATCACCGGGGCTTCGTGCATATGCGTCGCGAGGTACGTACCTGCGTCTATCGCGCGTGACGACGTTTCGCGCTCGTGCGGCGGCATCGACTCCATGTGTTTGCGATAGTTGACGATGTAGCCTTCCCAATACGGGCGATACAGGTCTTCGAGCGCCTGTTTCTTCTTCGGATCCTTCACCGCAACGATTCGCCACGGTTGCCGGTTGCCGCCAGTCGGTGCCCAGGTGGCGGCCGTGAGCACTCGTTGGAGAACGTCTTCCGGAATCGGATCGGGGCGCAGCCGGCGAACCGCGCGCAACGTGCTCATCGCTTCGTATAATTCCATGGCGTTCCTTCCCTCGAATAAAACTGCCTGACGGAAAAAGAAAAGGCGCGTCGAAGGACGCGCCTTGTCTCGCAGGGCCGCTAAAGCCCCAACAACCGGATCAAGCCGCGTTGTAGCCCAGAATGGCCTTGGTCTCGAGGAACTCTTCGAGACCCCACTCGCTGAACTCACGGCCGTTGCCGGATTGTTTGTAACCGCCGAACGGTGCGCCGGGATCGACGCCTGCGCCGTTCACGTGGATGTTACCGGCACGAATCTGGCGCGCCACGTTGCGCGCGCGGTCGAGGTCTTTCGACTGCACGTAACCGGACAAGCCATACAGCGTGTCGTTGGCGATGCGAATCGCGTCTTCGTCGTCCTTGTAGCCGATGATCGACAACACAGGTCCGAAGATCTCTTCGCGCGCAATCGTCATGTCGTTGGTGACGTGCGAGAACACGGTCGGCTTCACGAAGTAGCCGTTGTTCATTCCTTCCGGCAGACCTTCGCCGCCGCACTCGAGCTTGGCGCCTTCTTCGATGCCTTTCTTGATGAGACCCTGGATCTTGTTCCACTGCACTTTCGAAACGACCGGGCCGACGTTGGTGTCCTGTTTCGACGGGTCGCCCACTTTGGCAGCCATCGCGGTCGCTTTTGCAATCGCCGCGGCTTCGTCCATACGCTTCATCGGCACCAGCATGCGGGTCGGCGCGTTACACGACTGACCGCTGTTCATCACGCACGAGCCCATGCCCTGTGCGACGGCTTTCGGGAAATCCGCATCGTCGAGCAGGATGTTGGCCGACTTGCCGCCGAGTTCCTGCGTAACGCGCTTCACGGTGGGTGCTGCGTTCTGAGCAACCGAAATGCCGGCGCGCGTGGAACCGGTGAACGACACCATGTCCACATCGGGGTGCGACGACAGTGCAACGCCCACGCCGGGACCGTCGCCGTTCACGAGGTTGAACACGCCTGGCGGTACACCGGCCTCATCCATCACCTCTGCGAA
>CAZLDA010000825.1:0-1768 GCA_964557875.1 uncultured Pseudomonadales bacterium
CGGGTGCGATCGGATGAAGATTCTGTGGCTCTCCCAGAACCTGCCGTATCCGCCCAAAACCGGTGTCCTGCAGCGCAACTACAACCTGATCCGGGAAGCATCCCGTTTCGCGGAAATACACCTCGTTGCCATCCTGAAGACCGACATCCTGCCGGACTACGACCCGCAACTCGCGGAAACGCGCCTGCGCGAACTGTGCGCCAGCGTCACGGTCGTCGAGCTGCCCACCGAGAAGTCGCGTACGCGGCTGTCATGGGTGCTGCTGAAAAGCCTGTTCACCCGCCTGCCCTTCACCGTCAACTGGGCGGAATCGGCAGAGCTGTCGGATGCGATTACGACCCATTGCAGCCGGCAGCAATTCGACCTGGTTTATTTCGACACAATCAGCCTGGCACCGTACCGCTCGCTGGTCCCCGGCAGGGCCCGCGTCCTCAATCACCACAACATCGAGTCTGCACTGTTTGGCCGTCGCATCGCGTTCGAACGAAATCTTCTCAAGCGCCTGTATCTGCGCCAGGAAGTGCGAAAACTCGCCGACTACGAAGCAGCCGTTGCCGGCGATTTCGATGCAAACCTGACGGTTTCGGAGCTCGATGCCGAGCGCCTCAAGACGATCTGTCCCGGCGCAAGCACCGCGGTCGTCGCCAATGGCGTGGACATCGAGTATTTTACGCCCGGCACTGCGGATCCCGAACCCGGCCACCTGGTGATGGTCAGCGGCATGAACTGGTTTCCGAATCGCGATGCCGCGATCCACATGGTTGAGGACATCTGGCCGCTGGTGAAGGAAGCCATGCCGCAGTGTCGTCTGACCATCGTCGGCACCAGCCCCCCACCACCCGTCATGGATCTTGCCGCGCGGGACGATCGCGTCGCGGTGACCGGCTTTGCCACCGACGTCAGGCCCCACATCGAGCGCGCGCAGATCTATCTGTGCCCGATGCGGGACGGCGGTGGCACGCGCCTGAAGATCCTGGATGCGCTGGCGATGTGCCGCCCGATCGTGGCGACGACGATGGCGCTGGAAGGCATCGCAGTCACGCCCGAAAGGGACGTGCTCGTTGCCGATACGCCCGCCGAGTTCGTGCGCCAGATCCGACGGATCGTTGAGGATCCGGATCTTGGCCGCAGGCTGGCCGCCAATGGCCGGGACTTCGTCGAGAGACGTTTCTCGTGGGCCGTGATTCGTGAAAACATGCGCGCAACGTTCCTGTCGCTCGCGGCTTCGCGGGGTGCGCATGCCTGAGAAACAGTTGATCCTCGATGCGGTGGGCGATATCGCCTTCGGCGACCACCCGCTCTGCACGGGTTTCGGAACCCACAGCCGCTGCCGCGACCGCGACCCGGGTTTTGCCTTTGAACACGTAACGCAGGAGCTCGCCGGATGCGACCTCGCTTTCGGCAATCTGGAGTGCACGTTGTCGAGCGCGGGACTGCGCGCCGGCAACTACGACTCGGTGCAGATGCGTGGTCAGTCCGACTATGGTGCGGGCCTTGTGCGCGCGGGATTCCGCGTGCTGAATCTCGCCAACAACCATTCCCTCCAGCACGGCGAGGCGGCTTTCCGGGAGACGATCGGTCTGCTGCAGCAGAATGGAATCGCCGCCTGTGGCGTGAGCACCGGCGACTATCGAAGCTGCCAGCCGGCGGTCATCGACCGGAACGGGCTCCGCACGACGTTTCTCGGGTACTCGCTGCGCCCGCGGCAGTATTTCACGCAGGAGCCGATCTACGCCGAGGGTTTCTACGAGCAGTTGCTCGAGGATGT
>CAZLDA010000826.1:0-1768 GCA_964557875.1 uncultured Pseudomonadales bacterium
CAATGTGTAGACCGCGGCCACTGCATCTACCGTGACGTACACATCGGCGCCGCCGCGCCGGACGTTGGCTACGATCGCGAGCACCCGCCCTGCAATGCCGGTCGTGTCCATTTCCGATAACGTCTGCGCAGGAACGCCGAGCGTAAAGCGCAACGCTGCTTCAAGAACGCCGCGCAGGTCCGCGATGAGGAGCAGCAGCGGGCGACGAGTCAGCTCAGTCGCAGTTTCGCGTTCGTGGTCGCCGCGAATGCCCGGATATGAGGCGAGCATCCGACAGTCGATGCGATGCGCTTCCACGAGTTGAAACAACGCGCGCGCGAGCGGTGGAACTGAAAAACGTCCGTAGAAGATCTCGAGATCGGAATCTCGAACGGACTCGATCGCGCCGATTCGGCTTGCGAGAACCGCCGAGGATTCCGCTGCAGCCGCCAGCCGGAACTCGAACGTGCCGAATTCCCGATAACCGAGTTGATGCAGCGCAAGCAACCGATACACGCGCCGGTTGATCTTCCGATCGACGTTCGTTGCAATCTTCTGCGGGAGAAACAGCGCCTTTGAACTCAGCATCGCCTGGTCGTGCCGCACGACCACTTCTTCGCCGGTGAACGTGTCAGACGAACGCACCTCGTAGGCGGAACCGGTGATCGCCTGCGCGAATAACGCGAGGCGCCGCTCGACGTCGAGCAACTCGACCGCGTGCGAAGTCACGGCAGAACGACGTCTACCACGTCGGCAACGGCTTGCTGCACGGTCGCGTCGTCCGATACCGCGTGCACGATGCCGATCTCGCAGGCGCGTCGTGGGTCGATACCGCGTCTGATGAGTTGCCCGGTGTACGTCAGCAAACGCGTGCTGACTCCTTCGTCGAAACCCTGATCCGCAAGCTGTCGCGTCTTCGCGCCGATCACCGCCAGCCGTTCCGCCGTCGCGGCATCCACGCCGCTCTCGTGCTCGATGATGATCGCTTCGCGTTCCGCGTCGGGATAGTTAAACGCAATAGCCACGAAACGCTGCCGCGTGCTCGGCTTCAGATCCTTCAACACGCTTTGATAACCCGGGTTGTACGAGATCACGAGCAGGAAATCGGAATGCGCGGGTAACAGCTCGCCGGTCTTTTCGATCGGAAGCATCCGGCGATGGTCGGTCAACGAGTGAATGATGACGGTGGTGTCTTTGCGCGCCTCTACGATCTCGTCTAGATAACAGATCGAGCCCGCACGAACGGCTCGCGTGAGCGGACCATCCATCCACACCGCTTCGTCGCCGCGTAGCAGATACCGGCCCACCAGATCGGTTGCGGTGAGATCTTCATGGCAGCTCACGGTGACGAGCGGCTCGGGAAACAGCTGACGCGGCGATTCCTGTTGCCGGTACAGGCGCCACGTCATGTATTCGACGAAGCGGGTTTTGCCGCAACCGGTGGGACCTTTCAACAGAACCGGCAGGCGCGCTTCGTACGCCGCTTCGAAAACTTCGAGTTCATCGCCGATTGGAAGGTAGTAGGGCGCAGGTTCGTGCAACGTCGTCCGACTCATGGCACGAACGCTTCGCGGCCGCGATGGAACGTCAGGAACGTCTGGCTCGAATTGCGATTTGTCAGACGCCGTCCCCACATCGGATGCTTCATGCTGCGAACTTCGTGCTCGAGCTCCACCAGCGCACCGTTGCTGCCTTTAGGGTCGACGATGGCTTGAAACCGATACTGATGCTGATCGGATTCTTCCGTGATCAGCGCGTGCTCGTCGAGCCAGTCGTGCGCTGCGGAGAA
>CAZLDA010000827.1:0-1764 GCA_964557875.1 uncultured Pseudomonadales bacterium
TGTACCTTGCGCAGTTCTTCGCTGTGAATGATGTCGGCGCGATTGCCGACCGACTCGTATTCGAGACCCGCTTCGAGCAGCGTCCAACGACAGCGTGCGGATCGGGTGGGACCCAATTCGAACAGCTTGATGCGGGGTTTTCCCTTCATTTCGTTGCTCCAAAGCGCGCGCTGTGTATCCTCCTCAATCCAAGCGTGCCCTTCCACTGCCTGACCCATTCGATTCCACAAACGCCAACGGACACCGCTTCAAAGGATCCCCATGACCAACCTGAGCGAACGACCGAACACGGCGCTTCTGGTAATCGATGTACAGAACAATGTGGTCGCGAAGGCACACCGGCGTAATGAAGTAGTTGCGAACATTCGCGAACTGATCGGCAGGGCTCGAGCAGCGCGCGCGCCGGTGATCTGGGTGCAGCACTCCGACGACAACCTGACCATGAACAGCGACGGCTGGCATTACGTGCAGGAGTTGCAACGCGACGATTCCGAGCTGCTGATCCACAAGCACTACGGCGATTCGTTCGAAGGCACCACCCTGGAAGACAACCTCGCGCGACTCGGCGTGGGCCGCCTCATCGTCACCGGCGCGCAAACCGATGCGTGCATTCGCTCGACCATTCACGGCGCCTTTACCCGCGGCTACGACACACTGCTGGTCAGCGACGCACACACCACCGACGACCTGTCGGAGTACGGCTTGCCGAGCGCGGACAAGGTGATTGCACACACCAACATGTACTGGAAGTGGCAAGCCGCACCGGGACGCACGGCCGGCGTCGTTGCGACGTCGGAGGTGCAGTTCGGCGCCCCATAGTTCTACACGATGACAACGTCCGAGTTGAGCCGCGCTACCCCCACCGGCGCGCCGCAATCGCGTGATACACGCCCGGAATTCGCGGAAGGCGTACCGCGACCGAGGGCGATGAACGGGGAACGCGCTGAGATACCAGAAGCTGATGCGTCGCCTGCTCCATTACCGGGCCGACCAACTTCAATTGCGCCAATGCAGCGTTACCAGGGTTCCGGTGGACGCAGGTGTCAACTCGAAGTCCATTGCAGCCCCTCCTGGTTCACACTCGGAGTAATCCGCGGAAGCCTCTGGCGGCGTAATACGACTGCACCCCGTTGTGATAGACGAACACCTTGCCATAGCGTCTGTCGCAGAAGAGCGCGCCACCGAGCGCTCTTACTTCAGACGGCGTGCTCACCCAGCTGGATGTCTTGTTGTCGAAGTCGCCGAGCGACTGCAACGTTCGATACTGCTCTTCAGTGAGAAGCTCGATGCCCATCGCCGTTGCCATCTCAACCGCGCTGCCCTGCGGCTTGTGTTCCTTGCGGGACTCACGCGCCTCCTGGTCGTAGCAGACACTCCTTCGGCCGCTCGGACTTTCCGCAGCGCAATCGCAGAACACGTAGCGATCCTTCTCTTTGCCGATGACGTCGGGTTCTCCGCCCGTCGCTTCCATTTCTGCGAGCGACTTCAGCGCTGCCGGATTGCTGTCGAGCCTGGCTTGTACGGCAGCCCAATCGATTCCCTTGTGCCGCTTCGTGTTCTTCTCGAAGCGCGCCTTCAACGCCTGAATGAGCAGATCTTGTTCTTTCGCTTTCATGACTTCTCGATGTGATTCCGGAGTCTGGTCTTCGAGGTTGTGCGGAGCATGTCGTACTTGCCGTTACTGCGCAGCCCTCATGTGCTCGACGATCGCTTCCCACGCAACCTTGCCCAGTTCGGCGTCAGCGTGGTCGGACCCGCCATGCG
>CAZLDA010000828.1:0-1759 GCA_964557875.1 uncultured Pseudomonadales bacterium
GACTGTTGCATCGTTCGCGGGCTCCCACCGATGCTGTGCAATTACCTGGAGGGTATTTGAACCGCCGAGCCGGGCAAAGCGAGCATACGTGGACAGGAGGACATCGATCGTGTCGTTGACTTCAGTGAGTGCCAGCGTCGAAACCGAACGCGGTTTTCCGCTGCTGCTGAAAACCTGGCGCCACAAGCGCCGCCTGTCGCAACTCGATCTCGCGCTGTCGTCGGGCGTGTCACAACGCCACGTCAGCTTTCTCGAATCGGGCCGCGCGCGGCCGAGCCGCAGCATGATCCTGCAGCTGAGCGAAACGCTGGAGGTACCCTTGCGCGAACGCAACGACTGGCTCACCGCTGCCGGCTTCGCCCCCGTTTTCAAAGCACGCCCGCTCGATCATCCGCAGATGAACCAGGTGATGAACGCGGTACGCATGATGCTGAACAATCACGAACCGTTTCCCGCACTCGCCGTCGACCGCGCCTGGAACATCCGCATGGCCAACAAACCGTTCGAACTCGTCGGTGCGATGCTGGGCGCCGACATCTGGCAACGCATCGGAGGTGAAGAGCGCAATCTGATGCGCCTGTTCTTCCACCCACACGGCATCAAACGGTTCGTTACGAACTGGAATACCGTTGCTCCGCTCCTGTGGCAACGCGCACAGAAGGAAGCGGCGGCGATCGGCGGCGCGGAGATGCAGGTGCTGCTGGCGGAGCTTGCGCCGCTGCAGGACGACAGCGTGCTGCGGATCGCCGACGACACCGCGCTGGTGCCCGTGCTACCGCTCGAGATCGAGAAAGACGGTGCACGCATTTCGATGTTCAGCGTCATCGCAACGTTCGGAACCGCGCAGGACGTCACGGCCGATGAGCTGCGCATCGAGAGCTTCTTCCCGGCAGACGACGCCACCGAACGGCTCTTTCGCGCCGCCGCCAATCTCTCCGGCGGCGCCTGATACTAACGATATCGCTAGGCCGCAGCCGTTCTGCGTGCCGTCGAACGCACTTCGCGCACTACGAGATACAACAATGGCCCGAACGATCCCGCGACGAGCGTGAGCAGAACGAACGGCCACGCCGACATACCGCGCTCACGCGCATCGCCTATCATCCAGATGCACGCGAGCAAGCAGGCGATCACAAGATCGACGAACACCTGTGCGCCGCCCCAGCTGCGGAAATGCGGCTCCAGGATGCCGAGAAAGCCGACATCCATCAGTGCAAGCGCAGTCAGCACGCCGAATGCGGCGAGGACGAACAACAGAACGAAAAGACGCGTAGACATATGAACCTCCGCAATTGACGCGGCCAGTGTGCGGCGCCCAACCGACACGGTTCAATTACCTCGAAGGTCGTTGCCCCTCGTTCTGGTCGTTGGCGAGGGTACTTAGTTTCGCGAGTAGCTCCGTCTCACACTCGTCTATCGACTTGCCCGCCGTATCGACCACGATCCGGTCGACCGTCCAGGCGTCGTATTCACGCGTGTCGATTTCCTGCCACGTCGGCTGAACCAGCCCTGCCACTTCCGTCACACGCTGTTCAGCACGCGTTCGATGTTCCTGCGCATCGGAACAAACCACTTCGATGTTCACGAAGCCGGCGCCTGCATCGCGCGCCACCTGCTCCCACTCGCGGCGCGTCAACTCGATTGGATTGCACGAGTCGGCCACCACACTTGCGCCGATGCTGAGATTGTCGTGAGCGATTCGATACGCGAGGCGATAACCCTCGCCCTGCCGGCGCTGTTCAACGCGCTGCCCCGGCAG
>CAZLDA010000829.1:0-1740 GCA_964557875.1 uncultured Pseudomonadales bacterium
TCGACGCCGGTCACGGCGGACAAGATCCGGGTGCGATCGGCGTGGGCAAAGTGCAAGAGAAGCGCGTTGCGCTCGCCATCGCGAAAGAACTGCAGCGTCTGTTCGACAACGCGCCAGGGTATAAAGGTGTGCTGACCCGCACCGGCGACTACTACCTCACGTTGCGGCAGCGCACGAACGTCGCGCGCAACAAGCGCGCCGATCTGTTCGTGTCGATCCATGCAGACGCGTTCTCCGGGCCGAATGCGCGTGGTGCCTCCGTGTACACGTTGTCGGCCAAGGGTGCGACTAGCGAGACAGCGCGCTGGCTTGCCGAAAAGGAAAATGCGTCGGACCTGATTGGGGGTGCGGGCGACGTCAGCCTCGATGACAAGGATGCCTTGCTCGCACACGTACTGCTCGACCTGTCGATGGATGCGAACCGCTCGGCCAGCATCGAAGCGGGAGCAGCGGTGCTCGATGCGCTGAACGACTTCACTCGGTTGCATCGCGCGCACGTCGAACAGGCAGGATTCGTCGTGCTCAAGTCGCCCGACATTCCGTCGATTCTGGTTGAGACCGGCTACCTGTCGAATGCGAGTGAGGCGCGCAGCCTGGCGCAGCCCGCTTACCAGCGAAAAGTGGCGCGGGCGATTTTCAAAGGTGTCACCGTGTATGCGCAGCGACACGCGCCGCCGGGCACCACACTTGCGTATCGCCAGCAGAAGCGGAGCCCGCCGAGTTGAGCGGCCGTATCAAGCGGCTGTCGTCGTTCGTCGCCAACCAGATTGCCGCAGGCGAGGTGGTCGAGCGGCCTGCTTCGATCGTAAAGGAGCTGATCGAGAACAGCCTCGATGCGCAGGCGCGCCGCATCGTGTTGACGATCGAACAAGGTGGCGTGAAACGCGTGCGCGTGTCCGACGACGGTGTCGGCATTCACGCCGACGACCTGCGACTCGCGGTGTGTCCGCATGCCACCAGCAAGATCGACGTTGCCGACGATCTCGAAGGCGTAGCCACGCTCGGCTTCAGAGGTGAGGCGCTCGCGAGCATCGCATCGGTTGCGAAGCTGTCGATCAGCACCCGAACCGCCGCTGCGGAAAACGGTTCGCGCATCGACGTAGACGATGGTTCGGAAGCCCACGTCGGCCCCGCGGCACATCCGCGCGGCACGACGGTAGACGTCAGCGACCTCTTCTACAACACGCCAGCGCGACGCAAATTCCTGAAGAGCGAACGCACCGAGCTTGCGCATCTGAACGACATCGTGACGCGCCTTGCGCTGGCACGCCTCGACGTCGAATTCGAAACGCGCAACGGCAACTCGATTCAGCACCTTGCGCCGAGCGAAACAGACGGGCTGCGTCGCATCGCGCAGCTGCTCGGGGCGGGTTTTGCCTCGGCGTGCGTGCCCATCGACGAAGAGCGCGATGGATTGCGATTGCGCGGTTGGGTCGGGTTGCCGACTCATTCGCGCGCACAGGCCGATCAGCAGTACTTCTTCGTCAACGGCCGGTCCGTGAAAGATCGCATCGTTGCTTATGCAGTGCGGCAGGCGTATCGCGACGTGCTCTTCCACGGCCGCCATCCGGTGTTCGTACTCTATCTCGAACTCGATCCGCGCCAGGTCGACGTCAATGTGCATCCCACCAAGTACGAAGTTCGCTTTCGCGACGCACGGAACGTGCGCGATTTCGTGTTTGGCGCGCTGAGCCATGCGTTGCGAAGCGTACGTCCCTCCGAGGCGACATCGGATCTAGC
>CAZLDA010000830.1:0-1738 GCA_964557875.1 uncultured Pseudomonadales bacterium
TGGATGAAATGCAACGGCACATGGCCGCCGCGCAGGCGCGGCGCGCGAAGCTGCAACCGCTGATCGATGAGCGTTGATGCTGATATAGGGAGGGGGAGCGCAACCATGAGCTACCAGCAACTGTTGTTCGATGTGAAAGACGGCGTAGCGCTGATCACGCTGAATCGCCCCGAAGCGATGAACACCTGGACCGCGATCATGTCGGAGGAACTGACCGAAGCGATGCATCGCTGCAACGACGACAACGCCATACGGGCTGTCGTGATCACCGGCGCAGGTGACCGCGCGTTCTGTGCCGGCGCCGATCTCGGCCGCGGCGGCGGAACGTTCAGCGGAAGAGACCAACCCCCGGCGCGCAAACCCGCGTTGCGCGCGCTGTATCCCTACGAGATCTCGAAGCCGGTGATTGCGGCGCTGAACGGCCATGCCGTGGGTGTGGGCATCACGTATCCGATGCTCGCCGACGTCCGCATCGTGGCGGAGAACGCCAAGATCGCGTTTGCGTTCGTACGCCGGGGCGTGTTGCCGGAACTCGCCTCGCACATCACGTTGACGCGCGTCATCGGTCTGTCGCGCGCGGCCGAGCTGTTGCTCTCGGGCAAGACGATCACCGGCACCGAAGCCGCAGCCATGGGTCTCGCGAGCCGCGCGCTGCCGCAGGCGGAGGTGCTGCCGGCCGCCCTCGAAATGGCGCGCGACATCGCCGCGAACACGGCGCCGGCGTCGGTCGCAGTCACGAAACGGTTTTTGTGGGACAGCATGGGCATGTCGGTGCCCGAGATGATGAAGCGGGAGAATCCGGCATTTGCCTGGTTCGGCAACCAGAGCGATGCGCGCGAAGGCGTGCAGTCGTTCGTCGAAAAACGCGCGCCGAAGTGGTCGTTGACGCCGTCCGACGTTCCGAAGAATCTCATCGAATGACATTGGGTACACGATAGTTCACACACGACGAGGGAAGGAAAAATGCAAGTTGGCATGGCGACGATCTTCCAGAACCCGGAAAACCACATCAGCGACGGCGAGGTGTACCGCAACGAGTTGCGGCTCTCGAATCTGGCAGAACCACTCGGTTTCGATTCGATCTGGGGCGTAGAGCATCACTTCACCGACTACACGATGTGTCCCGACGTGATGCAGTTCCTGACGTATATGGCCGGCCGCACGAAGCACATCAAGCTGGGCTCGATGGTGGTGGTGCTTCCATGGCACGACCCGATGCGCGTTGCGGAAGAGATCTCGATGCTCGACCACATTTCTGAGGGGCGCTTGATCCTCGGCATGGGACGTGGTGCGGGTCGCGTCGAGTTCGAAGGATTCCGCGTGCCGATGGACGAGTCGCGTGAACGTTTCGTCGAAGCGGCGGAGCTGGTTCTGGCCGGACTCGAGCAGGGATATTGCGAATACAACGGCAAGCACTACAAACAACCGCGTGCCGACATCCGTCCGAAGCCGGAGAAGACCTTCAAGGGCCGCACCTATGCGGCGGCGGTTTCGCCCGAGTCGGTGGAGATCATGGCGCGGCTGGGGATCGGCATTCTGGTGATTCCGCAGAAGCCGTGGCCGATGGTCGTCAAGGAGCTGGCGGACTATCGCGCCGTGTTCCAGAAGGTGAACAACGCGCCGGCGCCGGCTCCGATCATCGCCGGCTGGTGCTTCTGCGACGAAGACGAAAAGCGCGCACGGGAGAAGGCAGTGCGCTGGATCGGCGGCTATTGGGAAACGGCGCGCAAACACTACG
>CAZLDA010000831.1:0-1738 GCA_964557875.1 uncultured Pseudomonadales bacterium
TTGCAGGGCGCAACTTCGAGGCGGGCAGGGGCGAGTTGATTGCGGGACGCCGGGCCACCGAAGAGTTCAGCGGAATCGACCTCGGCGGCACCCTGCGGTTTCGCGACAGTGACTGGAAAATCGTCGGAATATTCGAAGCGGACGGAGACGTCAACGAGTCTGAGCTGTGGGCGGACGTCAACGGTGTTCAGGCAGCCGTGCGGCGCGGCGGTGCCGTCAGCACGATGCGCGTCAAGCTGAGCGATCCTTCGGTGCTCGGCGCGCTTGCCGAGCGTATCTCGAAGGATCCACGACTCGACCTGCAGATCCGGGGTGAGCCGGACTTCTACGGCGATCAATCGAAGAGTCTGTCCGCAATCATCACCGGATTCGGTTATCTGGTCGGCGCAATCATGGCGGTCGGCGCGATCTTCGCGGCGCTGAACACCATGTACAGTGCCGTGACGACGCGCACGGTCGAGATCGCAACGTTGCGTGCAATCGGCTTTGGCGCAACGCCGGTGGTGGTATCGGTGATGATCGAAGCATTGGTACTCGCGCTGCTCGGCGGGCTGCTCGGCGCGGTTCTGTCGTTTCTGATCTTCAACGGCGCGACCGTGTCCACGCTCAACCGCGGCACATTCTCACAGGTTGCGTTCGACTTTGCGGTAACGCCGAAGTTGATGACCCAAGGGCTCACGTGGGCGGTGATACTCGGTTTCTTCGGCGGTTTGTTTCCTGCGTTGCGTGCGGCGCGTTTGCCGATAACGGTTGCGCTGCGCGGCGAGTGAATCGCGGGTTCAGACGAACTCGATCAGCGTGATCTCCGAACGCGAGCCGATGCGCAACACCGGCCCCCATGTGCCCGTGCCGGGCGAAACGTAAAGACGCGAAGCACCCTTCTCGTACAAGCCGCGTATACGTGGATAGATGCGCTTCACGATCAAGTTGAACGGAATGATCTGCCCGGCGTGCGTGTGGCCCGCGAGCATCAGCGGAATACCTCGCTCGGCCGAGGCATCAAACCCATCAGGACGGTGATACAGCAACACGCCATAGTGCTCTCGCGACAGTTCGATGCGGCTGAGCGGTGCGGGAATGTCCGCGGCCCGGTCGACGTCGTCGATGCCGATGAACTGGAACGGCCCGATCTTGATCGATTGGTTGCGCAACACGATTGCGCCAAGCGAGCGCATACGTTCGTCGATCGCGGTGAGATCTACGTAGCGTTCGTGATTACCGATGGCGAACAGCGCAGGCGCGTTGAACGTGCCGAGCGGTGCAAGGTCGGTGCGCGAGATACCCGCGAAATCGATCAGGTCGCCGGTGATCAGCACGTAGTCCGGTTTCAGCGCGTTCACACGTGCAACGATGCGGTCGAGCAGGCGTGGGCTGCGCGATCCAATGTGTACGTCGCTGATCTGCACCAGCGTGCGGCCGGTGACACTCGTTGGGCCGGGAATACGCACGTGTTCGACGTGCATGATCTGTGCGTTGATGAAACCCGCGACGCTGAGCGTAATGATGATTGTGGCGATGACGATACCGGCCGGCTGCGGCGGGAACGACACGACGGCGTTGATCAGTTCGAACGGCAGCAGCAACGCAAAGAGCTGAAAGCAGATGCCGAGCCACGTGAGTGCAACCGCGGCAAGGGCGCGAGTGGCGGGCGTCGGATGGCGCTCGTAAACGATCCGTCCCAGCATTGGGCCGACGATGATCGCCAACAGCTCGATCGTGCCGGGTGTCCACGCCGGAA
>CAZLDA010000832.1:0-1736 GCA_964557875.1 uncultured Pseudomonadales bacterium
CAAGCTTAGAACGAGATCGATTCCCCGTTTCACGACCAGCTGCGTCGTGCTCAGCGGTGCTTTCTGAAGCTCGAGCGAATGAAAGCCGCCGATGTTGCGGATCGGGAAATGCAGCAGGTGCTCGACCGACGGCGTCGGAATAACCCGAACGGCGCGAGGTACCACTTGAAGGCCCACGACGATGTCGTTGAGACGCTGCTCGTCGAAGCCGCCGGCCGCGATGCAGATCTCGCCATTCGCCGCCGTCCGGGCGATGTCTATGACGCGGGTGAGTGAGCTCGTCAGTTCGCGGTGCCAATCGCCGCTCCTGGCGTTGAAGCGGACGACCCGCGGTGCGGCGTAGCCCGCTTCGCTCAACTCAGACAACAAGGCATCGAGCGCGGGATCACCGTCGGCGCCAATTGCGATCACACGCTGGCCGATGATGCGTCCGGGGCGATAATGTTTCGCCAACAGGCGCGGAACGGTCATCCTTGCGGTGATGATCGCGAAGTAACCCAACACAGTGAATGTGAGCATCGAACCGCGCGAGAGTGCGCCGCTCGCCTTCAGCGAGAAGGCAAAGAACGTCACGCACAGAATGGTGGCCAACCATACGATCGTCAGATCGCGAATGGCCTCAGGCGCATCCAGACGCCGCAGCCGTTGATTGGTTTCGATTGCGTGCATCGCGCCGGAAGAGAGAACTGCGGCAAGCAAGCCCACGGCAAGAAATACAAGCGGAGCGCCCTGGGAATCCAGGAACAAGGCGTGATAGCCGATACCGGCGACGAGGCTCGCCGCCACGGTCGCCACAGATTCGGCGAGCGCCATGATCAGACGCGCACCTTTCGTCTGCAAAGGGTTCGCCTGGCGCGCGCCGACGCGTGGCACAGACGAATGCACAGACATGCCAGCCGACACTTCAAGCGTGTCAGCTACGTCCCGCGCGTCGAGAAACCCATCGTCCTCAGACAGTTTTTCCATTTGACCCGTGCGGCTCCCCAAAGCCTGTCGAGATTTGTCTGGTGGTACACCGTCAACTATTGTCCGAGGCGTCCTCGGGCCGGAAAACGAGACTTCGTATCTTGCCAAAAGTGTTCGTGCGCTCAGCCTTCAGTTGCTTGGGCGATTGCTGCGATGACGATGCGTCGCGCTTCTGTCCGCCGTACAAGTAATCGTGGTAGCCGTAGCGCGGATCGATCTTCGTGCGTGTCAAGGCGATCCCGGAAACCGATACCTTCTTTGACTTTAAGCCGCGCAGAGCCGTGACTACCGCATCGCGCGGCGTCTTGCCGCTGTGAGTCACAAAGAGTGCGGTATCGCATAGCGGCGCCAACGCGAACGTGTCGTTGACAGGAAGAACCGGGGCCGAGTCGATGATGACGAGGTCGTATCTGCTGCGCAGAGTAGCGATCAGTCTCTCAAGCGCGTCGGATGTCAGAAGATCGGATGGGTCTACGGATCTTCCGGATCCCGTTAGCACCAAAGTCTGCGACTTGGCGTCCTGAACCACGCACTGTTCGAGTGGCAATCGACCGTCAAGCACGTCAACGATTCCGCCGACCGACGACTCTACGCCCATCGTGCTCGCGACGGCTGGCCGACGGAAATCCGCATCGACAATGATGACGCGCCGCCCGTTGCGCGCCGCGAGTCGGGCAAGGCTGACCGCAACGACCGTCTTGCCTTCGCCCGGGACCGACGATGTGACGAGCAGCACCTTCGGCGCCCTCTCGACGCTGGACAAAGACAGG
>CAZLDA010000833.1:0-1735 GCA_964557875.1 uncultured Pseudomonadales bacterium
GGCGATATCAATCCGGGTCTCGCGACGAAGCACTGGCACACGACTTTCCGACTCTGTCGGCGTCGCTGATCCGGAAAGTGATCGAATTCTACATTGAGCACCAGCAGGCTGTGGATGAATATGTGGCCAGCTACGCCGCAGTGCTTCGGGAACAGGAGGCACGGAACCCGACCCGAGTCACTGCACAAATGCTGCGTGACAGGCTCGCAAAGAAGAAGGCTGCCGAACAGGCCACCGCGAATGTCGAGTGATGTCGCTCAAGTTCCTCCTCGACGAGCACTTGCGGGGCATGCTGTGGAAAGCGGTCCAGGACCACAATGCCGCGGCCGCAACGCCGATTGATCTGATCTGCGTCGGGGACGATCCGACCCTTCCGTTGGGGTCCGACGACGAAATCATCGTTCCATGGGCTGCAGAACACGATCGAATTCTGATTACGCGAGACAAGTCCACGATTCCAGACATCCTCGAAGGTCACCTGCAAACCGGCAGGACGTCGCCGGGCGTCTTCATCCTGAAGAACAGGACCACGGTTCGCGCGATTATTGACTATCTCGAATTGGTCGCCGAGGCAGGAACGGAGGAAGAGTTCAATGACTGTATCGACTGGATTCCTTGAGCGTCGTGCCCGCTCGATGCGCGGGGCATCATCGCCGCGCCAGGACTGCATCGGCGTGAAGGGGTGCCAGACGTGGGCGAGGTCGGCGGCGCGGAAGTCCAATTCGCTCATCCCAGTCGCTTCGACGAAAACTCAAGTTCCGCCCGAACCATCGAGATCCGATCTTCGAGGTCTGCGATGAACTCGTACGGACAATTCCTCTGCATGACGGCGTTCATACGCCGCGCTTCGTCGAAGAGCAAGTCGGGGCTGAGTTCAAGCGACCTCAGTACGTCGCTCCAGAACTGCTTGCGCATATTGGGATCGTGGCACGGACCGTCGCGTCCGTTGGCGAAACGCTCAGGATCGACGACCAGCAGTTGATCAATTTCGATGCCGAGTTCGGCGGCCCGAGATTGCAGCGGCTCGCACAGTTCCCAGTTGTCGAACCAGTGCTCGCCGAAGTCGTTGTCCATGATGAACAGCCGGCCGATCCAGACAGCCGGATGCCACTCCGTCAGGCCGAGAAGATCGGCAATCCGCTGGTATTCGTCGCTGGCAACGAACGCATCGAGGTCGGGCAGGTAGCGAAAGATGCGAATCGACGCGGCCATGGCGCAAGTCGATGAAAGATGTCTCGGTGTTGTGCGGACTCAACGGACAGAGACAGCGCCGACGGCAGGCGGTTCGCGTCGAGAATCTCAATTGACATGAGCGTTCGTTTAACCCGTAGCCGCAGGCGAGGGGGTGAGTGCGCGGTCCCTCGCCTGCGGCTACGGGTTAAACGAGCAATGGGGCGCACCGATTACGCGATTAAATCCCTCACCGTATCCCTTTCCGACCGCAGCTCATCCAGCGTCACCGCAATCTTCTGCTGCGCGAACGCGTTGTGCTCGATGTCCTGCACGATCTTCCGTGTCTTGCCGTCGGTCGTCAGCGGGAAACCGAAGATCAGCCCCTCGTCGACACCGTAGCTGCCATCGCTGCAGACCGCGGCACTGAAGCAGTCGCCGGCCGGCGTCGGACGGAGGATCGACTTCACGCTGTCGAGCGCGGCATTCGCGGCCGACGCGGCGCTACTTGCGCCGCGGGCCTCGATCACCACGGCGCCGCGCTTCTGCACGATGCTGATGAAGT
>CAZLDA010000834.1:0-1733 GCA_964557875.1 uncultured Pseudomonadales bacterium
TGTTCCTGTTCGGCCATTTTCCTAATCCTGTTGGCATGCCGATATGGCGCGGTCCGTTGATTCGAGAATCTAAGGACCCTTAAATCCATCGAGCGGAGCAACGCTGTCCAGGCCGCGTCGCGCAATGGGATCAAAGCCGGTATGGTACTTAAATGCAACGCGCAAGTACCGTAGTTGCGGTCGACGTCACGTGACTGCCGGGGAGATCGTCAACATTCCGTTTGAGGCACTCTCGGCAGAGGCGTTGCTCGGCGTGATCGACGACTACGTGAATCGCGAAGGTACCGACTACGGTCACCGCGACTTCGATCTCGAACAGAAGCGCGAGGCAGTGCGGCGCCAACTCGCGAGCGGTCGCGCGGTCATTACGTATGACCCCACCACGCAGACCACCACGATCGTTTCGACGCATCGATGACGCGCCGCTGCCGGTCGCGAAGCGCGCCAACATTCCGCCGCAAGCATTCGCATCCAATGCCGGAATGACGACGTCGTTACTGGATTCGCGTCGACAACGCTCGCCGCGCGCCAGAAAAGCGTGACTAAAGTGCGCGAAGCCGCCGCTTTCGCGAAACCATGTGACCCGCCTCACGTCAGCGGATTGACAGCGTCGTACTTGCTACCCGAGACCATTTGAGACACTGCGTCGCGCGAAACTCCAAGCGAGTTGGCTCGTTGCGTTGGCAACGCGCCAAGTGAGCACGGAGATGCGTCCACGCCGCCCCGCGGGCGACAAGGCCACCGGATGGCGCGGAAACGAAGAAAGGACCCCACTCAAAACGCGAGGCATGCAATGCGTAAGTCTGTTACCACCCTTGGCGCCGGCGTGACCGCCGGCGTGTTGCTGGCACTGGCCGGAGCAGCCCAGGCGGCTACGAAGAACGACTCATTCCAGGTATCGGCGACGGTTTCGAAGAACTGCGTCATCGATGCACCCGATCTGAACCTCGGAATCTTCGATGGCAGCAACGACCTGGCGGCGAATTCGACGATCAGCGTTCGCTGCACGAACAACACGACGTTCGATGTCGACCTGAGCACGGGTTCATCGGCCAGCTTCGCGAACCGTACGCTCGTGAACGGTACTGACGTACTGAACTACAACCTCTACACGACCGGCAGCTACACCACGGTGTGG
Source organism: uncultured Pseudomonadales bacterium (assembly GCA_964557875.1). GTDB lineage: Bacteria > Pseudomonadota > Gammaproteobacteria > Pseudomonadales > Azotimanducaceae > DATJGR01. The sequence goes on from CAZLDA010000834.1 coordinate 1,139, forward strand.
GGCGACGGAACGGGTAGCACGGGCAGAGTCAGCGGCACAGGCGCCGGGATGAGCGTTGCGCAGTCGCTTACCGTTTATGGCCGCCTGCTCGCGGCCAACAACACCGCAGCCGTTGCTGCGGGATCGTACGCCGACAGCCTGATCGCGACGATCACGTACTAAGCGCTTCGATGATCGCGCGCAGCTTCCTGTTGGGCATGCTGGCGTCGGTTGCGGCATGGATTCTGTCGCCGACGCCGGTCCAAGCCGGGACGTTCTCGGTATCGCCGCTGCGCGTCGATCTCACGTCCAAGGTCCAGACCGGTGCGCTGACGATTCGCAACCAACGAGACAGTGAAGTTGCGGTCGAGGCGCAGGGAATGCTGTGGGAGCAGGTCGATGGACAGGATCGTCTCACCCCGACTCGCGACGTGCTCGTCAGTCCGGTGGTGTTCACGCTGCCTGCTAACGGTTCACAGCTGGTGCGAGTCGCGCTCCAGCGCCGCGTCGACGCAGACCGCGAGTTGAGCTACCGATTGATCCTCACTGAGGTGCCGCCGCAGGCTTCTCCGGACTTCACCGGGCTGAACGTTGCGCTCCGGATCAGCTTACCGAT
>CAZLDA010000835.1:0-1733 GCA_964557875.1 uncultured Pseudomonadales bacterium
AGCGACGTTCGTCGCGAGAATCTCGAGCGGCTGCGAAATCACGCCGAGGTAAATCAACATCTGATTGAGCAGCCCCTCGCGCGAAAGGATGCCGATCCAGGCGTAGACGCGGATCAGGAACGAGGTGAAGAACGGCAGGATCACGAGCAGAAGCAGGATCGGCCGCAATCCGCGCGGCGAACGCACGATCGCATAAGCGACCGGATAGCCGACAAGAACAAGCAGTGTTGTCGCGACTGCCGCGAGCGTCAGGCTCTGCATATACGAATAGACATAGAGCCAGTCGCCGAGCACGAACGAATAGTTCTCGAAATCGAGCATCGAAAGCTTTTCGCGGAATGCCGCCCAGCCTTCGCCGAGACGGAAGACGGGCGCATAAGGCGGCTGCGCCACCGCGTCGTCCGAAAGGCTGATCTTGAGCACGATCAGAAACGGCAGCAGAAAAAATGCGGCAAGCCAGAGAAATGGCACCGCCACCGTGAACCGCGAAAACATGCTGCGCCGTTCGATGCTCATCTTCAGCTTTTCAGAAGCACGCCGGCATCCGGCGTCCACGAGAGATTGACGCGGTCGTCCCAGTCGATCGGCGGCTCGATCTGGTGCGAGAGATTCGTTTTCGCGGCCTTGAGCACGAAGCCGTTGTCGAGATGCACGTGATAGATCGAAAGATCGCCCAGATAGGCGATGTCGTAGACGACACCCTGCGCGCAGTTCGCATGCACCTCCGAGAGTGGCTCCTTGGCGATGCGTATCTTCTCGGGCCTGAGCGCGACCGCGACACGGTCGCCGGTCTTCGCGTCGGTGCGCTGCGTGAGCCGAAGTTCGGCGTCCAGCATATCCGCTTGCAGCGTGGTGTCGGACGTCGTTACGCGCGTCACGGCCGCTTCGATAATATTGACGTCGCCGACGAACTCCGCGACGTAGCGGCTGTTCGGCTGCTCGTAGATTTCGGCGGGCGTCGCCACCTGTATCAGCTTGCCGTGATCCATCACGGCGATGCGGTCGGCGACCGTCATCGCCTCTTCCTGATCGTGGGTCACGATGATGAAGGTGGTGCCGATGCGTTGCTGCAAGTCCATCAGCTCGAACTGCGTCTGTTCGCGCAGCTTCTTGTCGAGCGCCGCCATCGGCTCGTCGAGGAGCAGCACCTTCGGCCGTTTGGCGAGCGAACGGGCGAGCGCCACGCGCTGGCGCTGGCCGCCGGAAAGCTGGTGCGGCTTTCGCTTTTCGAAGCCGCGCAGGTTCACGAGCTTCAGCATTTCGTCGACGCGCGCGGCGATCTCGTCCCTCGGCATGCGCTCCTGCTTCAGGCCGAAAGCGATGTTGTCCGCGACCGACATGTGCGGGAACAGCGCGTAGGACTGGAACATCATGTTGACCGGGCGGCGATAGGGCGGCACGCCCGAGAGATCGCTGCCCGCAAGCACGACTTTACCTTCGCTGGCCTCCTCGAAGCCCGCGAGCATGCGCATCAGCGTGGTCTTGCCGCAGCCGGAAGGTCCGAGCAGCGCGAAGAACTCGCGCTCGTAGATTTCGAGCGACAGGCCGTCGATCGCTACCACATCGCCATAGCGCTTCACGACGTTCTCGAATCGAATCAGCGGCTCTGCCGCCGGATCGGCCCAGGGCTCGAATTTGCGCCGCACGCTTTGCGGCTTCTGCGTCTTGCTCGCTGCCATTTCCATGATCGCGCCGCTCGAGTGGCTTCGCTTCTGCTTAACGGGGAAACAAGC
>CAZLDA010000836.1:0-926 GCA_964557875.1 uncultured Pseudomonadales bacterium
GTTCTGGTTCGGCGGTATCGTGGCGAATGCCGCGAGTTCGTCGATCGTATCGTCCATCACGAAGGCCGGCAGAGAGATGCCGTTAGCGCGTTGCCGCTGCGAATATGCGGCGGCTTCGCTGATCAACGTCGGAATCTGGCGCGTCCGCATCACGTAATCCTCGGCATCACCTGCGTGGCGGAACGGATGACGGTCGGCGAGGAACAACGGCAGCTCGGTTTGCAGCCCGACAGACGGTCGAAGCGGGCTACGGTGGTCGATGAACGGCGCGCCGTCGATTCCGAGCCAATCCTGCTCCTGCGCATAACGCAGGAAGAACTCGAATACCTTTGCGCCGATGCGTTGCGCGGAACTCAATTCCTGGGCGCGAAACGATGCGAGTCGCGCCGCGAGGTTGCGTAACAGTTCCATGCGCCGGGCGTTGGCGGCTTCGCCGACGTCGGAGAAGCGATTCTGCGGACATGCGACGCCGCCGGCTTCGAAGATGCCCATATGGGTAGGCAGCTCCGGCGACTCGAGCATCATCTCGACGAACGCCGCATCCAGAAACCGATCGAATGCGCTGTCCGTTTCCGAGGCGCCCACCCGTCAGCTCCGCAAGGCCCGCGCCGCAGCGGTATCGACGGCAATCTTCAAACGGTTCTTGAAGTCCGTTTCCGAAAACACCGGCGTGACGATCTGCGGAGGAATGCCGTCGCCTTCGTACAGACTGCCGTCGGGCGCTGTATAGATTTCGTTCGATAGCGACGTGATCCACCCGTTGGGAAGATGCTTCGCGAGGTCGTCGGAGAAAATACCCAAGGTTGGTTGTCCGACGCGCGTGACGTGTGGCAATGCCATCATGCACAGGGTCAGAATCTCGCCTGCGCTCGCCGTGCGCTGCGCGGTGAGCAGATAAACCGGTCGCGTGAACTGCGTGCGCCCGG
>CAZLDA010000836.1:936-1205 GCA_964557875.1 uncultured Pseudomonadales bacterium
AGCGACTGGTTCGCGGTGTATCCGTCGCCGTCGCGCGCACACTTCGAGAATGCAGCGCGACGTGTGTCGGCAAATCGATTCGCGATCGCCATGCCGGCCTTGTCGAAGCCGCCGCCGTTGATGCGCACATCCAGGATCAGCGATCGTGCATCGGTGAGATCGGCCATGGCTGCGTCGAGTATGTCACTCAACGCGGCGAGGTCCTGCTGCAGGAAACGCGCAAACTCCGGCCGCGACTTCGGAAGCCCCGTTGCGTTGCGAGCCGCATC
>CAZLDA010000836.1:1215-1729 GCA_964557875.1 uncultured Pseudomonadales bacterium
TCCGAACAGGCGCAGCACACAAAGATACCCCACACCGGGGGCGACGAATCCCCAGGTGATCAACCGGTTGCCTGCTGTACGTGCGCGCCCCTTCAGAATTTCGGTAGCAACGAACGATTGCAGCCTCGCAATCGTGTTGGAGTCACCGAGAGACGGCGTCTTCAACTCGAATGCGTCGACCATCCAGCGCTTGATGTCGGCGATCTTGTCGCTGATGAAATGGGTCTGGTCGGTTTGTAAGTACACGTGGTTATCGTGCAGCGGCTGCAGCATGTCCTGGAATACCCGATGCAGCTCGCTTTCTGTAGTACGGTCGTCGACCCGGTGCCGATGCTTGGCGTAAATCGCCAGCCAATCGACGCCGTGGCGTTCGAAGAATGCGTAATCCTGTTGGAACGTTTTCCAGAACACTTCGAAGCAGAACGGCGCAGACGTATTGCGCGGATCATCGTACTTCACGATCGGCGCGTGAAATTGCGCCACGCGGCGAAACGAGTAGCGCGTGATGTCGCCC
>CAZLDA010000837.1:0-1724 GCA_964557875.1 uncultured Pseudomonadales bacterium
ACATGGGCGAACCGTATCGCCGCACCATCGATGCGATGCTCACCGGCCCGATTCTCGGGATGAAGTACGCGGCGCCCGTGATGCGCGAGCAGCGTTCCGGCGTGATCATTTCCACGGCCAGCGTCGCCGGATTGAAGGCCGGCTACGGTCCGCACGTTTACACCGCGGTGAAATCAGCGGTCATCAATCTGACGCGGTCGGTCGCGCAGGAACTCGGCCCGTACAACATCCGCGTGAACGCAATCTGCCCCGGCGGCATCGCAACACCCATATTCGCCGGCCAGCTCGCGTTGAAGGCCGGCGGCAACACGGATTACGCAGCCGCGGTGAAGCCGTTCCTCGAGAAAATGCAGCCGATTCCACGCTCTGGCGAACCACAAGACATCGCGAACGCCGCCTGCTTCCTCGCCAGCGACGAAGCGTCGTTCATCTCCGGGCACGCCCTGGTGGTCGACGGCGCGTTGACGGCGGGTTCGTGGACGAACCCGGAATTCGCGCCGCCGCTGCTCGACGCAATGCGGCAGATCTTCGGCATAGACAAAGACACCAATCTCGATATGGTCTACCACGAACGCTGAGGGGCATCGTATGGCCGGCCTGACTCGCCTTCCCAACACCGCAGACCATTCCGCAGTGATGGACGCATTCAATCGCGACGGCGGCGTGATCGTGGAGAACCTGTTTCCAGCCGACGTGATCGGACGTATGCGCGACGCAGTGAAGCGTAAGGCGGAATCAACGCGGCCCGGCTCCAAGTCACCCGAAGCGTTGTGGAAGACCTTTCACGGCGAGAACACGATCCGTTTCACCGGGCTCGGCCTGATCGACCCCGCGTTCTTCGACATGCTCGCCAACCCGATCTTGAAGCGCGTCGCTGACGACGTTCTGCTGTCGCAATTCGGTTCGTATTGGCTGAACACCGGGCAGACGATGATCATCGGCCCTGGCGAACCGGCGCAGTATCTGCACCGCGACTGCACGAACTGGACCGCCTACGTGAAACCGCTGTGGCCGCGCTGTCCGGAAATCACCGTCAGCACGATGATTGCGCTCGAAGACATGACCGAAGAACTCGGCGGCACGCGGGTGATTCCGGGCAGCCACCTGTGGGAAGACTTCGATCAGGTCGGCACGCCGGAACAGACCGTCCCCACGGTGATGCCGGCCGGCAGCGGCATGATCTACAGCGGCAAGGTGATCCACGGCGGCGGCGCGAACCGCACCAAGGACCGCTGGCGTTTTGCGATGCACATCAGTTTCGTCGCAGGCTGGCTGACGCCGGAGGAAGCCAGTGCACTCTATTACCCCGGCGAGACCATCAAGGCGTTGCCGGAACGCACGCAACGGTTGCTCGGCTATCGCTCGTACGATCCGAACACCCACTTTCGAAGCGGACGCCTGTGGCTGAAGGACTTCGACGCCATCACGGACGATGCCTGATGACACGTCGCAACCGACTGCGCGGTGCGGGCCACTAGCATGAAGTACCTGCCGCTACTGTGGGCAGGGTTGTGGCGGAAGCCGACGCGTACGGTGCTCACCGTTCTGTCCATTGCAGTCGCGTTTCTGTTGTTCGGCTTACTGCAAGGCGTGATCAGCGGATTCGAAGCGGCGCGAGCGAAATTGAGCGATACGCACCTGCGCGTTACGAATCGCGTGAATCTCTTTGAACCGATCCCGATCGCATACAAGTCGCAGATCGCTGCCATTCCCGGCGTAGAAGC
>CAZLDA010000838.1:0-1722 GCA_964557875.1 uncultured Pseudomonadales bacterium
CGTGTATGGCGAGAGCTTCGACAGCGTCAAGCGTGCGGCAGGGGCAAGTCGAATGCGGCGAGCGCTGAACTCTTCGAACTCGACGATACGTTCGATGGTGCAGTCGGGCTCCTGCACCAGAATGCGCGGCTCGACGAGTGGCGGAATATCGAGGCGCATGTCGGCAACCGCGGTCTCGGTGTCCCACTGGTCCTGGGTCAACACCTTTTGTGCGAATGACAGAATGCGACGCTCGTACGTGGGTGTCTGCAGTTCGATGACCCTGACTCCGTGTTGCAGCGCGTGCGGAAATCGACGCGGCAGTTCCACGATATCGCCTTCGTTCAGCGGGCGCATCTGCGTGAACGAGTTCATGACATCGCGGCGCTTGCGTTCGTCTTCGATGAGTTGCGGGTCGAGTTCGTCGAGCCATCGCTGCGTGAGCTCGGGCGAAGCCACAGCGTCGCGCGCGACACCGGCTGTGCTCCGCTTCGCATCCAACAAATCGTCGATGGTGCGCCGGACCGTCTCGTAGTCTCGCACGGCTTGCAGGTAGGCTGCGCGAAATCGATTGTCATCGGCGTACAGGGCGCGCCGCGCGGCGTTCATGCCGAACCGGATCGCGCCGCGACCGTCGGGCCACGCGTGCCGATCAACGTGCGTGACGACATAAACTTCGCGCTTTGTGTCGTGCAGTTCGAAATAGAGGTCGCCCAGTACCGGCTGCGGTGCGGGGTCGAGAATCTTGAGCAGCATGATCGAGGCAGCGCCGCACAGGTGATTTGGCGCACTTGCCAACACCCACGACAGCGGTGTGGTGAAGCGCCCGTCGGTGACGCCGCTGGTGCCGCGCGCTTCGATGCCGGTGTACCAGATCTCGCGTCCCCAGGGCTTTTCTACGGTAATCGGCGCGAGGCGTAGCGGTTGCTGCAACGAGAACACGGCGGCGCGGCACCGCTTCGCGGTCGCGTGGAAATGATTGGGCGTGGGCGTGTCGAGCGGGCTATCGGTAACGAACGCTTGTACCACCTCGCGTTCGATCAGATACACGGACGTGAGAGGCGTACGCCTTTCGGGCCGCGCCCACGTTTCGTGCAGGTCGAACCGGCTGACCAGCGTACGAGGTATGTCGTACGCTGCCGCCGCGCGATCGAGTGTCTCGTCGATATCGTTCGAGTGCGGTGCCACGATCAAACTGCGCCGGGCAGGTAAGATGGCGGAAATTATAGAGCGTTTGACTCGTTCAACAGCGGAATCAGCGCTTCTTAGACGATGAGAATCAAGGGGGGAAGCCCAAACGACGATGTACTACAGCTATATGGACAGCCCGATCGGCCCCTTGTTGCTTGCGGGCAGTCGACATGCGCTGAAAGTGATCGGCTTCTCGCGCGGCGACAAAGCACGAAGCGAAGAGGCGGACTGGGAACGGCTCGATGAGCCCTTCGCGCGCGTAAAGCGGCAGCTGCAGGAGTACTTCGACGGCGAGCGACGCACCTTCGATGTGCCGTTGGCGCCCGACGGAACCGACTTTCAACGCGCAGTATGGCACGCGTTGACCACGATTCCTTACGGTACCACGTGTGCCTATCTCGATATCGCGGAGCGCATCGATCATGCGAAGGCGCTGCGCGCCGTCGGTGCGGCGAACGGTGCCAACCCGATTCCGATCATCATCCCGTGCCATCGCGTGATCGGAAGCGACGGGTCGCTCACCGGATTCGGTGGGGGGCTCGATACGAAGCG
>CAZLDA010000839.1:0-1720 GCA_964557875.1 uncultured Pseudomonadales bacterium
GGCTCGACGCGGTGATTTCTTCGAACAGGAACCCGTAGGGGTTGATCAGGAAATGCGCCTCGGGGCCGGGCACGCGCGCCGACAGATGCGTGAAGATCATGTCGTCCCAGCCGTAGTGCGCCACGAGCCGGTAAGCGGCAGCGAGGTCCTGGCGCAGCGCCCACTCTTCGGCGGATACCTGCCGGCGAACGTCTTGCGGTGGGGTGATCGAAACCGGTTCCGCCATGGTGACTCCCCTGCTTGTGTCAAAATCAGTCCGTGTCGGGTCGACTATAGCCGAGAGCGCCCCATCCGCAGCACCCATCTGAAGCCCCCCATCTACAGCAAGGCAGCGTAGGATTGCGCACCCCAACACGCAGTAGCTCGAGGCGGCGATGCACGAGACCGGCCATGGTGCCGCGCAGGAATCCACAACCCATCCGCGCTTCACGCACCTCGACGGCTGAACGCGTGGTTTGAGCATCGTGGTTCGATCGATTGCGATTCCGGCGCTGCTGGCCGGTGTGTTGTTCGCAGCGGCCGCGTCCGCAGAGGTGACCCTCAACGGTGTTACCGACGCGCAGTCGACCAACATCAAGGCGTTTCTCGCCCTCAGCGATCTCGATTGTGACGCGCCGGAGTGGCTGGTGCGCTGGCAAGCGCGACAAGCAGATGCGCAGATCACTTCTTCGCTCGAGGCACTCGGTTTCTACAATTCGCGGATCACGAGCGAGCTCGAATTCCCGACGGACGCCTGCTGGCAGGCGCGCTTTCAGATCGTGCCGGGCGACCCGGTGATCGTGCGCAAGGTAGCCGTGACGGTCGATCAGCCGCTCGCGTCGGAGGCATCCGTTGCAACGCTGATGCAGGGCGCAAACCGGCTGAAGGACACGCCGCTCAATCACGCCGACTACGAAACCCTGAAACGCGAGCTGCTCGCGGCGGCGCAAGCCCTTGGTTACTTCGATGCGTCGTTCCGGGCAAGTCGCGTGACGGTGGACGCGCAGGCGTACAGCGCGACGGTCGAACTCGATCTGGTCGGTGGTCCACGCTTCGCGTTCGGCGAAATCGAAGTGGTCGGTGACCTTCTCGAACGCCGCCTGGTGGATGCCTACATTCCGTTTCACACCGGTGAGCCGTTCGACGCCGAGCTGGTTGCCCGATTGCGACGCAACCTGGCCGATAGTGGCTACTTCGGACGCACGTTCGTAACCGCTGATCGGGACGAAGCCGTAGTGCGCGCGATACCGATTCGCATCGAACTCTTCCCGCGCACGCGCGCGTGGACATATACGTTCGGAGTCGGCTACGCAACCGACACCGGCCCGCGCCTGCGCGCCGATGCAGAGAACAACCTGCTGAACGATCGCGGGCATCGCGCCTCTGTGAGGTCGGTGGTCTCCACAGAGCGATCGTCGCTCGATCTGCAGTATCGAATGCCGCACATCAACCCGTTGAACGACTGGTTCATCTTCGATGCGGGGATTGCCCACCTCGAATCGACGACGGCAAACAGCGACATCCACCGCGTCGGTGCGCGTCACACATACGAACGCGGCAAGTGGGTCGAAACCGACTTCGTCGACCTCACGTACGAAGACTTCAAGGTTGCAGACCAGTTCGGACAAAGCCGGTTGCTGCTGCTCGGTACTACGTTCAGCCGCTTCTGGCGTGATCAACCGACGCGACCTACCGAAGGGTATCGGCTCGACACGACGGTGCGCGGTGCGTCCCAGCAGTT
>CAZLDA010000840.1:0-1716 GCA_964557875.1 uncultured Pseudomonadales bacterium
CACCGAAGAGCAGGCCATCGAGCTCGTCGAACTGCGCGAGGAAGTTCGTACCCTGCACACACGCGTCGCGCCGCTTGAATCGTTGCTGAAGCAACGCGACAGCGCGTTGTTCGAACGCGGTGAGCGGATCGAGGCGATGAACAACCAGATCCAGGCGCTCGTCGCGCAGACAGAGTCGCTCCAGGCAACGCTGCGCCAGCGCGGCGAGAAGATCGCAACACTCGAGCGCAAGCTGTCAGATCATCCGGCGGCGCCGGCGGCGGTCGTCGCCGCACCAGCCGAATCGGCGGATCGTCGCGACGAGCACATCGAACAACGCCTCGTTGCGCAGATCGAGCGCAACCGTGAACTTGCGAAGGCCCTCGAGGAACGCGATCGCGACATCGCCGCGGCGGCGAAGACGAACGAGCTGAACGGCAAGTCGATGCTCGTGCTGAAGCAGCAGCTCGACGATGCGCGACAGACGGAGGAGCGGCTTGCCGCGCAAGTGCGCGAGCTGAAGTCCGCTTCGCAGCGTGCGCCCGAAGAGGAGGCTGTGCCGGCAGCGCGTCCTGCGATGTCGAAACCGAACGGTCTGTTCGAATTGCCGCCGGAGCACGTCGACGAGTTGCAGCAGATTCGTGGCATCGGCGATGGCTTCGAGCGTGGTCTGAACAAACTCGGCATCTATCAGTTCAGTCAGCTGGCAGGACTCTCAGCGGCCGAAATCGTCTGGATCGAAGCACATCTGCCCACCTTCCACGGCCGCGTCGAACGCGACGATTGGCCCGGACAAGCCGCGGCGCTGATGGCGGCCACCCAACACGCGGTGTGTGGGTGGCGCGCCCGCAACGCACCCGAACTCTCACCGCGAATCAACTAAGCGACTCGCGTAGACTCGTTCCGGTCGAAGACCGGATTGACTCGTGAGCACCCCCGTTCGACGTGTTGGATTGATCGGCGACGTTCATGCCGAGCATCGCCGGCTGGACGCTGCGCTCGCGCATCTGGTTCGCGAAGGCGTCGATCTGATCTGCTGCACGGGTGATGTCGTGGATGGAAACGGCGATCCCGATGCCTGTTGCACGCTGCTTGCGGCGGCGAACGTCGTGACCGTTGCCGGAAATCACGACCGTTGGATCCTCGCAAACCGCATGCGCAACGTGCCGTTCGCGCATCTTCTTTCGGAACTTGCGCCGTTCAGCCGCGAATACCTGGAATCGCTTCTGCCGACACGCGAGATAAGAACAGTGCTCGGTTCGGCGCTGCTTTGTCACGGCATCGGCGAGAACGACATGCGCAAGGTCTGGCCCGGAACCACGCGCATGCCGATCGAGCGAAGCCCCGAGCTCGATTTGCTGATCGAGCGCGACGACACTCGCTTCGTACTCAACGGTCATCTGCACTACCGCGTAATAGTGAACTTCGAACAACTGACCTTGCTGAATGCGGGCACCTTGAAAGGCGAACATCGCCCCGGCGTATCGATCCTCGACTTCGAGGCACAGACTGCCGCCGCGTTCGAGTTCACCAACGACCTCGCAGTGGTGCGCGTCGCCGAACGGCTGATGCGGGACGAGACGCGTCGCGTCTGGCGCGACACGCAGGAATTCGACAGCGAATGGACGCCGGTAACGCTCTACACGGCTTGAGCGCTTCGTATTCGATCTCGATGAATCGCGTAGTTGTAGTTGGGGTTCCGGTCGAAGGATGCGCATGCACCATTCGTGGGCGCGC
>CAZLDA010000841.1:0-1706 GCA_964557875.1 uncultured Pseudomonadales bacterium
TCCATGTAGAGGTGATGCACGCAGGCCTCCACGGTGATCTTCTTGCCCTTGATCGGGCCGGGGGTGAAGAACTCCAGCTCGCGTGCGGTGGTCAGGTGCAGCACGTGCAGGTCGGCGTTGTGCTTCTTGGCCAGCGTGGTGGCCAGCAGCGTGGATTCGTAGCAGGCCTCGGCGGAGCGGATGTTGGGGTGCTCGGACCAGGGCACGTCCTCGCCGTACTTCTGGCGGGCGGCCTCCTCGTTGGCCTTGATCATCGGGGTGTCTTCGCAGTGCGTCACCACCATCATGGGGGCGCGCTCGAAGATGCCGTCGAGCGTGGCCGGGTTGTCGACCAGCATGTTGCCGGTGGACGCGCCCATGAAAACCTTCACCCCGCAGGCGAGCAAGGGATCGACGGTTTTCACCGCTTCGAGGTTGTCGTTCGTGGCGCCGAAGTAGAAGCCGTAGTTCGCGAGCGACACCCGCGCCGCCCGCGCGTGTTTGTCGCGCAACGCGGCGTGCATGATCGTCTGCGGATTGCAGTTCGGCATCTCCATGTAGCTGGTTACGCCACCGGCGATAGCCGCTTTCGATTCGGTGGCGATCGTGCCTTTGTGCTCGAATCCCGGCTCTCGGAAATGCACCTGGTCGTCGATCATTCCCGGGATCAGATACGCGCCGTTCGCGTCGATCTCGCTTGCGCCGGCCGGCGTCGCGATACGTGCGGCAACGGTATCGATGCGACCGTCGCGGATCTTGAGATCGCCTTCGGTGATGTTGCCTTCGTTGACGATGCGCGCGTTCTTGATGACGGTGATGGACATAGCGGAGTTGGGGCGGATTTGCAGGTGAGGTGTCGCATTCTCGCATGCTGCGAACGATCGGAGGACCCGGGAGCGAGTCCTCGCGCGACCCCGGAGCCGCCCTCGGACGACCCCCGGGCAGTCTGATTTCGGGCGACCCGGGAGTCCGTCCTCGGACGACCCGCTAGGCCGATCTCGCGCGCTCGCAGTCGTGTCCGACGCCTGCGAGCCGGCTCCGGCAATCGATACGGTGGTTACATCGCGGTAGGAGGTGTTCAACCATGTCGAGAGCGTTGTCGTGTCTGATCGGGTCGGCTTTCGCATGTGTCGGCGGCATCGCCTCGGCGAACTGTGCGTGTCAGTGCATCGAAGGCGTGGCGCGCACGTTGTGCACCACGGTCGCCGAAGCACAGGCGAAACCCAATGCCTGTGGCGACGGCACACGAAAAGTTGCGTGCGATGTCGCACCGCCGTCCGCCGAGGCGCCGCTACGTTACGAACCACCGCTGGGCGCTACCGATTGCCGCGGCGCGCGTCTGTGGGATCCGCATACGCACAGCTACACCGTGGTCGCGAAGGTTTGCGATCTCGCTCCGGTGGTGTTGCCTGATGAATGAGCGCGTTTCCGGGGCATCTAAGATGGGCATATGGTGATGCCTAACATAGATGCATCGGGAAAGATGTGAGAACCACTTTGAACATCGACGACGAGTTGTTGCAGCAAGCGATCGCGCTCACAGGCGTAACTGAGAAGACGGCGCTGGTACGCGACGGACTGCGTGCTCTGATCGAGCGCGAAACCGCGCGCAGATTGGAGAAGCTCGGTGGAAGCGACCCGGGCGCGAAGGCGCCGCGGCGTCGCCGCACCGCGGAGCGCTGCTGGTGGACACCTCGGTCTGGATCGACCACCTGCGGACGCACGAC
>CAZLDA010000842.1:0-1698 GCA_964557875.1 uncultured Pseudomonadales bacterium
GTCGTTTGAGGATATTCGCGTTACGCGGCCCGCCGCAAGAACGAACCTGGCGTGATAGAGGCGTGTGGCCGCGAACCGCATCCCGTCTTGGAAAATCTTGCGATTTCCTTACCATGGACGACCCTGGGGATTGCCAACCGTGGCTTCCGGCAACGTACCTCGGTGTCAGATTTTCTGGCGATTGGGGGTGCAGGGCGGGACCGGGGTAGCGCTAGGAGGATTCGTGCTCGGCAAGCATTACGCGAATGCGTTCGTGCGAGAGCCCCGCGGCCTCGCCGAGTTTGCGCAGGCTGGCGCCCGCGGAGCTTGCGGCGTAAACGGCTTTGCGAAGCGCGACCTGTGCACGCGCGGCGGCCGCAGCGCGAGACCGCACCCGCCCGAGATAGGCGTTCGCGCCGCGTGCGCGTTCGGGTGTGGGTTGCAGCAACTGTTCGGCCATGTGCGACACGGTGGCCGCGCTTGCGGTCGGTTCGCCGAGCGCGCGTTGAACGAGCATGCCGAATGCGAGTGCGCTGATCAGTCGCGCGAGCTCGTCGTACGGCAAGGGCGGATCGATGAAGCCCGAGTCCACACCGGTTTGCGTCATTCGCACGAATGCCTCGTGCCGCATCGCCACCATCTTCTTCAGCGCCTTGGCCGCATCGGCGTCGCGGCGCGCAAAAGCGATGACGTCGAGCAGAATCAGCGCGCGGCGGCCGAGCGACGCCTCCACCAATCCGCGCGCGAGCAGGTCGGTGAGTTGCGCGGCCGGTACTTTGCCGGCGTCGAGCGCGAGGGTGGTGAATCGCTCGGTCGTGCGAAGCCCAAGCGCTTCGAGCAGCAGGTCGAGCTTGCTGTCGAAGTGCGCGTATACGGCGCCGGTGGTGACGCCAGCGCGCCGCGCGATCGCGGCGAGCGTCGTCGCGGCGTAGCCGTTCCGGGAAAACTCTTCGACCGCCGCTTCGATCAGCGTCTCTTTCGCGTTCGCAACCTGACGATCAGCTTTCGGTTTGGCCGCCACGCCTGCTCTCTCATCGCGGATGATGGAGGCATTCTAGCCGCGGAATTGCATACATGACCGACAGCGAATTGCGCGCGTTGTGCCACCGCTTCTTCGATGCCATCGAACGAGGCGACTATTCCGAGGTTGCACAGATCTATGCGCCGGAGTTTCGGATGTGGGTGAACCTCACCGGCACAGAGAGCACGGCGGAAGCCAACCTCGAGGTACTGCGCAACGGCGCCAGGCTGCATCGCCGGCGCACTTACGACGACCGCATCGTCAACACGTTCGCACACGGTTTCGTCGTGCAGTACTCCGTGAACGTGGTGACGCACGCAGGTGCGCGCACGTCGCTGGCGGCGTGTGTGGTCGCGCAATGTCGCAACGGACAGATCACACGCATCGACGAGTATCTCGACTCCGGCAAGTTCCGCGCGCCGAAGGAGAAGAGAAACGAGAAGGAGGCATCGTGAGCATGAGCGAAGGCGAGATCCGTGAGCTGTGCAACCGCTTCTTCGATGCGTATCAGGATCGGCGCGTCGACGAACTCGCCGACATCTACTCGGAAGATTGTGTGGTGTGGCACAACGTGTTCGGCGGTCGCGAGATGTCGGGTAAGGACAATCTCGCGGCGCTGCCGGCCAGCTACGAAGGGCAACGCCGCCGCACGTACAACGACCGCATCATCAACACGTTCGCCGGCGGCTTCGTCATTC
>CAZLDA010000843.1:0-1685 GCA_964557875.1 uncultured Pseudomonadales bacterium
CTCAGGATCCCGCGACTTACGCCGCCGGTGCGACGTACCTGCGAATTGCCGGACCGGCATTTTTCTTCCAGGGTCTTGGGCTATCGCTGTATTTCGCGTCACAAGGTGCGGGTACAGTCGTGTGGCCCGTAGTCGCGACGATTCTGCGATTCGTCGTCGCGGCCGGGGCCGCTGCTGCCGGCGTGCATTGGTTCCACATGGGGCTCGGCTTCGTCTGCGCGTGCATCGCCGCCGGAATGGTTCTGTACGGGGTCGTCACTGCGGCGTCACTCCACTTCGGCGCCTGGCGCATTGATCGATGATCACTCGGATAACGTAATGCGCAATGAACAATCCCGTTCCCCAATGAGTATCGAGCTTCTAGACAAAGTTCACACCGACGCCATGGTGATCGACGCCCATGCAGACATCGAAGTGCCAGGTAAGGAATCACCCTACGTCGGCCCCGACGGCCGTTCCAAAGTAGCCCCGGACAAGATGGCACAAGGCGCAGTCGACGGCGTGGTGCTCTCGGTCGCGACGGGGCCGGGACCACGGACGAACGAGGGGTACGCGAAGGCCAGACGCATCGCCGACCGAAAGCTGGCTGCCGTTCACCAACTGATCGCGGATCCAGCGAACAATCTCGTACTGGCGCGCACCGCAGCGGATGCCGACGACGCAAAGGCTCGAGGCAAACGCTTCGTATTCCTGGGTTTTCAGAATACGCAGATCATCGGCAAGAACATCACGACCCTCGATGAGTTTCACGATTCCGGCGTCACCGTGTTCGCCCTGAACCACATCGGACACAACGCCTGCGCCGATTCGTCACGGCCCAACTTCATTGCCGCCACCGGAAAGCACGAGCCCGACGAAGAGCACGGCGGGTTGTCGCCGCTGGGACGCAAGGCGATACGCCGCATCAACGAACTGGGCGGGTTGGTCGACGTTTCGCAATCGTCGCTGCGCGCTACGTTGCAAACGGTCGAGCTATCGAGCGCACCGGTGATCGCGAGTCATTCCAACGTGCGCGCCTTGTGCGATGTGAGCCGCAACCTGTCCGATGTCGAAATCGACGCCATCGCTGCAGGCGGTGGCGTGATTCACGTGTCGCCGTTCCGCGGCTATCTGTTCGATACCACCAATGCGCAGCTGGTGGACGACATACGCCGTGCGCGCTTGGGTGCCGGTCTACCGGAGAAGTACCTCTACCCATTTGAACTGTACTGGGAAATCAAAGACCGGGATGAGCAGGCGGCCTTTCGCGACACTATCAGCGGCCTGCTCGGCCCGGGATCCCTCGACAGCCTGATGAATCACGTCGACTACATCGTTCAACGAGTGGGTGTGGAACACGTTGGCATTGGGACCGACTTCAATCACGGTGGGGGCATGCGCGGCTTCGATGAAGCCAGCGACGCGCCCAATGTCACCGCAGCACTGCTGGCGCGAGGTTATTCACCGGAGGCGATCGACAAAATCTGGGGGCGCAACTTTCTGCGTGCGCTCACCGCGGCCCAGGCGGGTAGCGTTTAGACATGGCGCGACAAGTGGCGCTCGTCGTTGGTGTCGGCCAGGCCACGGGCCAGGCCGTGTGCCGGCAGTGGTCTGATCGCTACACACTGATCCTCATTGCTCGTTCGGAAGAGTTCATCTCAGCGCTCGCTAACGAACTGCCGAACGCTCATGCACTGCCGTGCGAT
>CAZLDA010000844.1:0-1680 GCA_964557875.1 uncultured Pseudomonadales bacterium
CTGTTCTCCGACATCCTGACCGTGCCCGATGCAATGGGTCTGGGACTGTATTTCGCGGAAGGCGAGGGCCCGAAGTTCGAGCGACCCGTGCGCACCGAGGCGGATGTCGCCGCCCTTTCCGTTCCCGATCCTGAACTGTCGCTCGGCTACGTGATGGATGCGGTGCGCGAGATCCGCAAGGCGCTCGCGAACCGCATTCCGCTGATCGCCTGCTACATGGTCGAAGGCGGCGGCTCCGACGACTTTCGCCTGATCAAGACGATGCTGTATGCGCGTCCGGACCTGCTGCACCGGATCCTGAAGATCAACGCACGTGCCGTCGCCGATTACCTCAATGCGCAGATCGCCGCCGGGGCACAGGCCGTAATGATCTTCGACACCTGGGGCGGTGCGCTCGCCGATGGGGCCTACCAGGAGTTCTCGCTCGCCTACATGCGCGAGGTTGTTTCGCAACTGCGACGCGAGCACGACGGCGAGCGTGTACCGAGCATTGTGTTCACCAAAGGCGGCGGTCTGTGGCTCGAACAGATCGCAGCGATCGGCTGTGACGCGGTTGGGCTGGACTGGACCGTGAACCTCGGCCAGGCGCGCCAGCGCATCGACGATTGCTGCGCGCTGCAGGGCAACCTCGATCCGATGGCCCTGTTTGCGCCGGACGCAGCGCTGCGCGCACAGGTGCATCGGGTCCTGGATTCCTTTGGCTCGCCGCGTCGAAGTGACGGTCGGTCCGGGGGCCATGTCTTCAATCTCGGGCATGGAATTTCGCAGTTCACGCCTCCGGAATCGGTCGGTGTACTGGTCGACGCGGTGCATCAACACAGTCGGCAGATTCGTAGGTGAGTGGTCACTGCGAAAGTGACGTGATTTGTAGCCGGCGCTTGACTTATTCACAAAAGCGCGCTCAGCGAGATTCCATGCGGCTTCGCGGGCATATGGCGCCGGACACGCCCGAATCGTTGTTCTAAGTCATTGATTTCTCTAAATGTTGACAACAGTGTTACCGACGCCAATCCGAGCTGGGGCCAATTCCCACGCGGGTTTGCGGCGACTTCCCACCGTTTTTCCACAAAGTTGTCCACAGGCTGGAAGTCGAAAAGCAGTGGTTCATTTCAAATCAGTGAGTTATCCGTTTTAGTTGAAGTCTTAGGTCAGAAATTCGGTCGGTCGATAGCGTGACCCGCGTCCGCTTCCTTCAGGTCCTGCTCGACCTGCCACTCGAGTCACCGCTCGATTATGCGAACGCCGGCGGCGACATCAGCGATGGTGTCGTCGGCATGCGCTGCGTCGTGCCTCTGGGGCGTCGCAACGCGGTAGGCCTCATCGTCGGCACGTCCAGTGCTACGGCGCTCGACCCCGTCCGCATCAAGCCCGTCTCGCGCCTGCTTGATGAGATCGGCCCGCTCGATGCGCACTGGCTTGCGCTGACACGCTTTGCCTCCGACTACTACCAGCATGCGTGGGGCGAAGTGGCACTGCCGGCACTGCCGCCGGCATTGCGTCAGCTTCCCGGCCCGCGCTATGCGCAGGCGCTCGCCCGACTGCGCTCTGCGGGCGTGATCGCCCCGTCGACTGTAACGATGCAACGCCCGGCGCTGACCGACGAACAGTCGCTCGCGGTGACGCGTCTGACCTCCGCATCGGGATTCGCTCCTTCATTGCTGTTCGGGGTCACCGGCAGCG
>CAZLDA010000845.1:0-1673 GCA_964557875.1 uncultured Pseudomonadales bacterium
GACCTTCTGCAGCAGCGTGAGGGCGGGGATCTCCACCTCGGTCGGCTTGATCGAGTCGAGCACTTGCGGGGCCATATCCAGCGCATGCAGGGCGTCGACAATCGGGCCGGCATGGCTCATGCGGTGGTAAACAGTCAGCTCGCGGTCCAACAAGTTGAAGTCGAGCCGAACGACACCGTCCATGGGTTCGAGCTTGTTGCGGATGAGGCGCTCCTCGGTCGGGCAGTCCATCCTCAAGATCCGATATCGGACCCGATCTGTCGCGCCAGCGGGATCGGCAGCCGCAGGAACCGGAGCGCTGCCGAGCGCCTCGCCGTCGCAACATGCGTCGACGTGCTCGTGATCGGCGTGGCGCTCGGTCACGTCGTGGGTACCTGTGATCGTCGAATGAGGTGCGACATGATCCCGTCTATGGAACTACCATCCCATTCAACAGTCTGTAGCGGCTACAGGGTCAAGGAGTTTCGGCATGCAAATCGGCGAACTGGCACGACTTACCGGGTGCGACGTGGAGACAATCCGCTTCTACGAACGGGAAGCGCTGCTCGACAAGCCTGCTCGCGACCCGAACGGCTACCGTCGCTATGACGACGCCCACCTGACGCAGCTCGGATTCATTCGCCACTGCCGGTCGCTCGACATCGCGCTCTCGGACATCCGGACGCTGCTCGCATTCAACGCCGATCCGAGCCTCGCCTGCGGCGAGATCAACGACTTGATCGACCGGCAGATCGCCGGGGTGCATGCTCGAATCGAATCGTTGCTCAATTTGGAAGGTCAGCTGAAGGCGCTTCGCAGTGCATGCGGACGCGACGTGTCGACCGCGGAGTGCGGAATCATCGAAGACCTGAGGCACGCACCGACCGACGCACATTGTCATTGTCACGTTGCGACACGTGAGGCGGGAACATCGTCGTGACAGGGCCTCGACAATCGAAACCTAATCGCTCGCTGCCTGACACATAAGCTGCGTGCCGACGTTTACTACGGAAGGATTCGCTTCAGCGAAGTGAGCACCAGTCGAGGTCGAATCATTGTGCCTCTCCGATGGGCCTAACGTCGCTACTGAGGGGCCGCGGGAGCGCATCGACACGGGCCGGCAGCATCAGCGTGATGATCCAACAGGTGATCAGCATGACGGCCGACCCGGTCAGCGAGCACATCAAGCCGCCCCAAAGCAGACGGCGCCGCGATAGTCGTGCCGGCTCACGCTGATCACGCTCACGTCGATTCGGGACTGAGAGCAATTCGGAACGCGCGCAAACACGAGCCGTTGCTCGAGCTTTTTCTGCCCGGAGGCGCAGCGCTCGACGATGACGGCCTAGCCAAAGACGCGCTGGAGAAAAATCCATGGCCCGAACCTCGCCCTGAACGACGTAGGGGCCGCGGCATCCGGCGCCTGTTGACGTGCCACTACCGCGTCGCACAGACGGTCCGCATTCAGCAGCGCGGCGACGCAATCGGATTGATCGGCAGACCCCGAACGCGCGCCAATCGCGAGTGCTTGCGCTTCCAACTGCGCTGCATCGAGTGTCTCGATCGCGACCTTCTTGTCCGCCTCGCCGCGCCAGCAGTCGAGCCCGAGAGTTCCGCCGGATGCCGCTCAGCATCCAACCGCTCCGTTTCGCGCACTCGCTGCTCGCCACGCAACTTGCGGATAGACTCGTACCGTT
>CAZLDA010000846.1:0-1673 GCA_964557875.1 uncultured Pseudomonadales bacterium
ACTCTCGATCGAACGCCCACATACGCCCAGAAGCGCGAGGCCTTCGAAAAAGAGTCTCCACAAGCTGGGTCGATCGGCGGCCGCGTGTTCCAGGATTTCAACGGCAACGGGACGATGGATACAACTACGACCATCGCGAACAATGGCTCGGGCACCGTGGGCGTCGCGATCGATCGCGGTGTTTCGGGCGTGCAGGTCCGCGCATACAGTTCCTCGGGCGTCAACGTCACGTCCGGCGGCGTCGTTTCGACCGACGCGAACGGCAACTATTCGCTAACGACGACCGATGCCGGCTCGGGCCCTTACCGGGTCGAGTTCACGTCGCTTCCGGCGGGCTTCCTTCCGTCGGCGCGCAGCACCGATTCGGTAAACGGCGGTTCGGCGACGAATTCGGGTTCCGCCGTCCAGTTCGTCTCGACACCCGCGACGAATGTCAATCTCGCCATCAATCACCCCGCAGACTATTCCCAGAACAATCCCGAGATCGTCGCGACGATGTATGCCGAGGGCGACCAGCTTTCCGGCGGCAACAACGCGCAGTCGGTGCTGCTCAGTTTTCCGTACTCGGCGGGCAGCAGCGACTCGGGAAGCGGCGCTTCGGAATCGGCGTATGACGCGCCGACCACGTGGCCGCTCAACCTTTCCGCCAACGAGGTTGGGACGACCTACGGGCTCGCGTACGCTCGACGCACTCGTCTGGTCTACGCCGCGGCCTTTTTCAAACGCCATTCGGGTTTTGGTCCCCAGGGCCCAAATGCGATCTACGTGATGAACCGGACGAGCGGCGGCTCGGTGACGAATTTCTTTACCGTCCCGGGCACCGCCACCAACGCGCACGACACGTCCGATTACAATCGCGACAACGGCAACACGGGTTGGAACGGCGTCGGAACCACGAGTCTCGGCGGACTTGCTCTGAGCGAGGATGAATCGACGCTGTACGTGATGAACCTTGCCAACCGTACGCTTTACGCTCTGAATGCGACGACCGGAGCGATGATAAACAGCCAGGCGGCACCGACGAACCTTCCCGTTCCTTCGGGCACCTGTGCCGCGGCCGATGCCCGCCCATTTGCGCTGACGATGTATCGCGGCACGCTGTACGCAGGTATGATCTGCAGCGCCGCATCGACCGCGAATGTCGATTCATTCACCGATTCCGATTCGAACGGGATCTGGGATGCCGGCGACTATTTCGTCGATACGAACAACAACGGCGTTCGCGAGGTCGGTGAGTCGTATTACGAACTTACGGGCAACAGTTCGTACACCGCGCCTGAGCCTTTCACGGACGTTGACGGAAACGGCATCTACAACCTTGGCGATACGCGCAACCTTCGAGCCTACGTTTATACGGTCGATCCCTCAACGCTTGCGTTCGGCGGCTCACCGGTGCTCAGTGTGCCCCTTAGCTACAAACGCGGTCTTTCAACGCATACCGAGGGAGCACTGGGACATTGGCGTCCGTGGTCGAGTGTTTATCGAAACGCGATCAGCGGGCTCCGCGCCATCTACTCGCAGCCGATGCTGACCGACATCGCGTTCGACAATGGGAATATGATCATCGCATTGCGCGACCGCATCGGTGACCAGGTTGGCAATGGTTCGCTTTCGAACCCCAACGACCCGAGCAACTTCAACTTAAAGAACCGCTTGTACCGGGTCGCTACTGG
>CAZLDA010000847.1:0-1672 GCA_964557875.1 uncultured Pseudomonadales bacterium
GATAGAACTTGTTGTTCAATAGCGCGACGTTTTTTTACTTCTTCGCCAAAAAAATAGCGGACTCCCTCACTATAACGACGATCGGCCATCCAGCCTTGGGCGGACGCCGTCTCAGTCGTCAGCAACGCGCCCGCCGCGACGGCGAAGGCTGCGCAGGAGCGCACGATGGTGCGGGAGAAGTGAAGGCGGCGCACGGGGCGATTCTTCATGGTCGAAGTCGAGAGAGAGTTGCCACCATCACCGGTGATCAATTCACGGCCGCCATTCACAGGCATGCGCGGGGACAACCGGAGTACTCAAGCCGTTGTCCAGGTGCAACGTGAATTCGTCGTGGCAGGCTCCCTGTCCTCCCCTCAATGACAGTTCGATACGGAAACCAGCGCGGCCAACGACCCCGCGGTACTGCGATCACTCGGTGAATGGCGCCGCAGACGACGCAGCGCAATCACACCAAATTTACAGCGTACAGCTCGTGCACTGCGGCGGACCGATGACCAGCGTCGGGTCGGTCGGCGGATACGGCGTCTCGTCGGGCGGAATGCGTGGATCGATTTGAACGGTGGTTCGCGTATCGCCGATGAACGCGGCCTCTTCGCCGATGCACTGATTCGCTTCGGCGACCAGCTGCTCCACGCGCTGGCGGAGCACCGTGAGGATCGTGAACTCGTGATTCGCGAGCTCCGTGTCGTTACGATTGACCGCCGCTTGAAGTTGCTGCTTGCGGTCACGCGCGGAGCGGATCGCAACATCGATCTGCGAGAGCTTGTCGTTCAGACACAAAGTCTTCACGACGTCGCGCTGCCGACGAGCCTCTTCGAGCATCTTGCGAACGCCAGCAGCCGCGCCTTCCATGCGCGAGACATGCTTGCCAGCTTCGACGGTCTGCTCTTGCGGTGAGAGCTGCGTCTTGCGTTCGAAACCAACTTGCGCGTTAGGTCCACCCGGATTCGGGTTCCCTTGTCCAGGCGGTGCACCGCCCTGACCTGGCTGCGCGCCGGCAGGGCTCGCCGCATAGGCGAGCAGCCCTACCGTGATGACCCACTTCAGTGAAGAGCGGACGTTCATCCAGCCTCCGGCGAGGTAGTGAATCTAGTTTGGAAGAACTCGAGTGTCAACGAGAAAGCCCTACATTAATACAAGCGATTCCCAGGAGTTGTACACTGCTGCCACAGTCGGGAAACTAACCAAAGTTGTCGCGCAGTTTCCCGGCCATCTGTTCGTTGCTCCGACGTGATCGAACATTCGACGCGATTCCGCAAGAAAGGAGAACGCCCGCAACTCCTTGAAGGAGCGCGGGCGTTCATCCACAGGCGCGCGGTTCGCTACTTGCCTTGCTGAACGAAGGTGACCGGGATGTTCAGCGTCGATCCGCCACCACCCGGCGCGCTGAACTGCGCGCGTCGGACGACGCCTGCGATACAGGAGGCGACGCTTTGCGAAAGCCCCGTGTTCGACGTGACGTCGGCGCTCGAGACTTCACCGTTCGGACCGACCTTCGCCGTGATGACGACCTTGCCGGCCATGCTCGGATCGGAATTCAAGCCCGTCTGGTAGCACTGACGGAAGCGCGGACGCAGACCCGCGATGACGCGATCGGCATCCGAGATCGGAACCGTCGCGCTCGTGCCTCCGAGCTGCGCATCGCCCTTCGGTCCTTCGACCTTGCGCTCGG
>CAZLDA010000848.1:0-1659 GCA_964557875.1 uncultured Pseudomonadales bacterium
CAGTGGGTCAAGAACACACTGGTGTTCGCGGCGCTCGTGTTTGGCCAGAAGCTCTTCGACGCCGCGGCCGTCGTCCAGTCGCTCGTCGCGTTCGCGTCGATGTGCCTCGCTGCCAGCGCGGTGTACGTGTTCAACGACCTGTGCGACGTCGACGCGGATCGTTCCCATCCTCTCAAGCGCAACCGGCCGCTGGTCTCGGGCCGAATGGGGCCGGGCGTGGCGCGGGGATTGCCGGCGGGTCTCGCCGGCGCGTCGCTGCTGCTCGCATTCGCGCTGGGGGACGGCGCGGGCTGGACGGTGTTGGCGTACCTGACGATCAACGTGGCGTATTCGCTCGGCGCGAAGCACGCCGTGATACTCGACGTAATGTTGCTCGCGTCAGGTTACGTATTGCGCGTGCTGCTGGGCGCGTTCGCGGTACACGTGACGGCGTCGCAATGGCTCGTGTTGTGTTCGCTGAACGTCGCGATGTTCCTGGGTCTCGGGAAACGCCGCGCGGAGTTGGCCGCGGCCGAGGACACCGCGGCGAACCACCGGCGCGTACTGGAACACTACAGCCTCGGCTTTCTGGACCAGATGATCTCAATCGTCACCAGCGGTACGCTGGTCTGTTACATCCTCTATACGGTCGATCGGCGCACGGTGACCGAGTTCGACACGTATTTGCTCATTACCACGGTTCCGTTCGTGATGTACGGGTTGTTCCGGTACCTGTATCTCCTCTATCACCTGAAACAGGGCGACAGCCCGACGACGACCATCCTGTTTGACCGCGCGTTCCTGTTGAACGGCGTCCTCTGGGGCATCGCGTGCATTGTGATCGTCTATTTCCATGAGTACTTACCCGCGTGGTCGCCGGAATAACCCACGAATCGTCCCGATGTCGCGAATCTCCGCATGCGAAACCGGCGCCGCGTGGTTTGGATCTCCGCGATTGGCTATATTGAACGGATTGGTACGGAAAGGGCGTTGAATGCGAATGGTTCGGAAGTCAGTGTTGTCCGCCGCGAGTGCGGTGGTCGTTGCGGTGTGTGGATCCGCTCATGCGCAGTTCGAGCTGAAGACGGGAGACCGCATTGCGATCATCGGGAACGCGTTGGCGGACCGGATGCAGCACGACGGATGGCTGGAGACGTACATCCATAAGGCCAACCCCGGCAAACAGATTGTGGTTCGCGACATGGGGTTCGCCGGGGACCAGGTCGCGCTGCGCCCGCGTGAAGAGGGGTTCCCGTCCCCGGACTATTACCTTTCACTGATCGAAGCTGACGTGATCTTCGCGTTCTTCGGTTACAACGAGTCGTTCGCGCACGATCCCGAGACGTTCAAGAACGAACTCAACGCGTTTCTGGACGAGATGGCCGGGAAGAAATACAACGGCGAATCGGCGCCGCGCGTTGTGCTGTTCTCGCCGATCGCGTACGAGGATATGGACTCGCCGAACCTGCCAGACGGCGAAGAACTGAACGAGTGGTTGGGCACCTACACAGACGCGATGGCGAGCGTCGCGCGCCGGCGCAAGGTGCCGTTCGTGGACCTGTATTACCCGACGCAGGAGTTGTACGACGCATCGGACGCACCGCTGACGATCAACGGTGTGCACCTGAACAGTTCGGGCAACCAGGCCGTCGCGAAAATCATCGTCAACGAGTTGTTCGG
>CAZLDA010000849.1:0-261 GCA_964557875.1 uncultured Pseudomonadales bacterium
AAGAAGTAGGGCAGAATCGCCGAGATATAAATCAACAACAGCGACACGAGCTCAAAGCGGTCCGACAACACCTCTCCCAGACTCGGCGCGAACTGGGGCAGGAAAATCGACGAGATCAGCGCCGTCACGACGTACAAGGCCGCGGCCACCCGCGGCGTCAGCACCCTGGCCACGACGGTTCCCGGGCCGAAGGCCAGCCACGTCCCGCTGATGCCAAAGCCCATCAGCGCTATAGAGACGATGAAGTAGACCAGATGGTTC
>CAZLDA010000849.1:271-1650 GCA_964557875.1 uncultured Pseudomonadales bacterium
AGATACGCGTCTGGACCAGTTGGAGCAGAATGACCGATGCGGAGATCGCGAACGAGAGAATCGCGGGATGAAGCACCGATGAAGGCGCCGCCGACCGGGGATGACTTGCCACCGCAGCATGCGCTCCGAACGATGGTGATGGATCTCTCGCTAGCGAATGGCCGCGTACCATAGCAAACACCGTTCAAGACGCGCAACGGACGCAGCAACGTCAGCACCGCGCGTCTGTTCGGGCGTCAAATTCCAGACCGCTGAAATACGAAAAATGCGTTCGCCCCGTTGGATTTCACCCGTGTTGTTTGCCCCTTTTCCGGCGTTTTGTTATTCTGTTGGGGTTGCGGAGTGTGCTCCGGGCGCAGTCGCTGGATCGGTCGGCGCGCGCGAGGAGCGGATGGCCCTGTGGGAGGGCGCGACCCGGCGGCGTTCTGTCCGGATCGCGATGAAGTCCCCTGCGGCGCGGAGAGTGAGCGGGATGTCCAGTGAATTGGCCGTGTCGGCCCCGGAAGCGCGGTCCAACGGCAACGGGAACGGCCGACAGCATTTCGACAAGACGAAGCGGCGCGTGCTCACCAAGCGCGGCGTGCTCTGGCTCGGCCAGACGTGCAACCTGCGCTGTTACTTCTGTTATTTCCTGAACCGCATCGAAGACGCGCAGCATCCCGAGCATCCGTTCATGACGCTCGAGAAGGCCAAGCAAATCTGCCACACGCTGCGGTATTACTACGGCAACACCGCGATCGACATCCAGGGCGGCGAGCCGACCATCCACCCGGACATTCTCGAACTCATCCGCTACTGCCACGACATCGGCCTCTACCCCACGCTCATCACGAACGGCTTGGTCCTCGCGAAGAAAGAAAAACTGCAAGAGTTCAAGGACGCGGGCATCCGCGATTTCCTCGTCAGCCTGCACGGTATCGGCGACATCCACGATCAGGTCGTGTGCCGCAAGGGCGCATACGAAAAAATCATCGCGGCCATCGAGAACATGGTCGAACTGGACGTGCCGTTCCGTTTCAACTGCACCATGTCCAAGCCCGTCGTGCCGATCCTGCCGGAAATCGCGCGGAAAGCCGTGAAATACGGCGCGAACGCCGTCAATTTCATCGCGTTCAATCCCTTCGAGGACCAGGAGACCGGCATCCGCACGCACGACAACGTCGCGAGCTACGCCGACATCAAGAAGTCGCTCGGCGAGGCGATGGACATCCTCGAAGAGGCCGGCATCGAATGCAACGTGCGCTACCTGCCGATGTGCATGGCCGAAGCGAAACACCGGAAGAACTTCTACAACTTCCAGCAGTTGTCCTACGACCATCACGAGTGGGACTACGCGAGCTGGATGTGGACCGGCATGCAGCCGCAGCGCATGAAGGGCA
>CAZLDA010000850.1:0-1648 GCA_964557875.1 uncultured Pseudomonadales bacterium
GGCTGGGGCGTCGGCTGCATGCAGTGGCTAGGCGACACCTAGCTTGCCTTCTTCAATTCTTCGCGGATGATTCTGCGAAGCTTCTTCTCGAGCGACTGCCCTGAGCCACGGACATGCTCGACCAGTACATCATTGATCAATGTCTGGTAGTTGCCGCCACCGGCATCCAAGACGATGTTCTTGAAGTGCTCGATGATCTCGGGGTCTAGGCGAATTGTGATTCGGACCTTGCCCGAGTCGGGCCGAACTACCGCCCCACGCTTTCCTTTGCTGAAGTCATCAGTCATGGTTCGATTCCCTTAAAGTACTGCTTAGTCTGAGTTCGTGTCGCACGGCGGGCACTGATGATTCGGATCCTGTCACCCGTCCGAATGGTGTGAACAACGAGCAGGACGTCCAAATACGGCCCCATACCAAGCGTCTTGAAGCGAACTTCGTCATGATCGCGATCTACGATCGTCAACGCATTCTCATCCTCAAGAGCGATAGCCGCGTCTGCAAAATCGACGGCGTGCTTGCGCCGATTCTCTCTGGCCTTATCGGGATCCCATTCAACACGCATGGCGCATCGTATGTACGACGTATGTACGTGTCAATACCCAAGCTACTCGAGGCGACAACGTGTCGCCTATCTTCCTCCGCGTCGGTCCACCGCTATCAGTCGTTCCGCGTCAACGCCGCTGCAACGCGCGCGCGAACGTCGGGTTCCATCAGCCGTTCGAACGGCACCAGCAGGTGTCCCACTTCGTTGGAGAGCTTGCGCAACTCCACATCGCGGGATGCTGCGATCTGAATCTGCATCCGATACTGCATCTCTTCGGGCGTGAACATGTCGCGGTTGCCCTGCGTCGTCGGGTACAGGAAGTCGTTGTAGTTCGCCTGGCGCCACGGCATGCGCGCGGCTTCTGCAGCTCGCGTGAGATACGTGCGCGTCAGATCGTCGAGCGAGTCGTTCGACCCTCGCTTCGCAAGCGCATCGAACAACGCTTCCGCCTGTAGCGCCGCAGACGTCATGCCCTGTCCGTACGTTGGATTGAAACTGCACAGCGCATCGCCTACCGGAATGAACCCGCGCGGCAACGACTCGCATCGTTCGTAGTGCCGGAACCGGTTCGCCGGATAGATCATGCGCGCCACGCCGGATACGAACTTGGCGCCTTTCAATGCCTCGTACATCGTCGGATGTGGCAGGCTCTTTGCGAATTCCATGAAGTCGGCTTCATTGTCGGGTGGGTAGTCGCCGGCGCGACCGCCCAACGAGCAGATGAAGCGGCCGCCTTCGATCGGCAGCAACACCGCGCCACGTGCACCGACGCGCGGCAGGTTACCCATCGCGAGTGCTTTCCAGTCGCGCGCGGGATCGTCGGGCAATTCGACGATCGCGCTCGAATAGCCGAAATCGACCGAGACCTCTTCCACTTCCGGAAGCGGCACACCCAGCGCAGAGAGCCATCGCAAGCCGCCTTCGCCGCGACCGGTTGCGTCGACAACCAGATCGGCAGCGAGATCCACTGCGCCGTTCTGCGTCTCGACCTTTACACCCGTGATCCGGTTGGCGGCGGCATCGTAGTTCAGTCCGCGCACGGTGCAGCCGGTGCGCAACTCGACGACAGGCGTCGATGCGAGCACGCGTTGCCGGATGCAGTGT
>CAZLDA010000851.1:0-1641 GCA_964557875.1 uncultured Pseudomonadales bacterium
CACGGTGATCTATCACCTGCTGTCGATCGAACGCAACGAAGATATCCGCGTGAAAGTCGCGCTGCGCGGCGACTACCCGTCGATCAAATCGATCGTGCCGATCTTTTTGAACGCCAACTGGTACGAACGCGAAGTGTGGGATCTGTTCGGCATCACGTTCGACGGGCATCCGCACATGCGGCGCATCCTGTTGCCGCCGACGTGGAAAGGTCATCCGCTGCGCAAGGAATACCCGGCGCGCGCCACCGAGTTCGATCCGTTCCAGCTCGATGCGCTGCGTCAGGATCAGGAACAGGAAGCGTTGCGCTTCCAGCCCGAAGAATGGGGCATGCGCCGCGCGGCCGACGATCACGACTACATGTTCCTGAACCTCGGCCCTAACCACCCATCCGCGCACGGTGCGTTCCGCATCGTGCTGCAACTCGACGGCGAAGAGATCGTCGATTGCGTGCCCGACATCGGCTACCACCACCGCGGCGCCGAGAAGATGGGCGAGCGGCAGTCGTGGCACAGCTACATTCCATACACCGATCGCGTCGACTATCTCGGCGGCGTGATGAACAACCTGCCATACGTGCTCGCGCTCGAGAAACTCGCCGGCATCGAGGTGCCCGATCGGGTGAAGGTGATCCGCGTGATGTTGTGCGAGATCTTCCGCATCCTGTCGCACCTGCTGTACTACGGCACCTTCTTCCAGGACGTCGGCGCGATGACGCCGGTGTTCATCACGTTCGTCGACCGGCAGAAAGGTTACGACGTGATCGAGGCGATCACCGGTTTCCGCATGCACCCGGCGTGGTTCCGCATCGGCGGTGTCGCGCACGATCTGCCCGCCGGTTGGGAGAAGCTGGTGCGCGAATTCCTCGACTGGATGCCGAAGCGACTGCGCGACTATCGCAAGTCGATTCTCAAGAACTCGATCGTGGTCGCTCGCTCCCGCGACGTTGCCGCATACAACACCGCCGAAGCGCTCGAGTGGGGAATCACCGGCGCGGGACTCCGCGCCACTGGGCTCGGATACGACCTGCGCAAAGCACGCCCGTACTCGGGCTACGAGAATTTCGAATTCGACATTCCCACCGGCACGCGCGGCGACGTCTACGACCGCACGCTGGTGCGCGAAGAAGAAATGCACCAGTCGCTGCGCATCATCGAGCAGTGCCTCAACAACATGCCGTCCGGGCCATACAAGGCCGACCATCCGTTGACGACTCCGCCCCCGAAAGATCGAACGCTGCGCGACATCGATTCGTTGATTCCACACTTCCTCGGCGTGTCTTGGGGGCCGGTGATGCCGCCGGGTGAGACGATGCAGATGATCGAGGCCACCAAGGGAATCGCAGGATATTCGATGGTCAGCGACGGCAGCACGATGAGTTACCGAACGCGGCTACGCACGCCGAGCTTCGCGCACCTGCAGCAGATCCCGAGCGTCATTCGCGGGCAGATGGTGCCGGACCTGATCGCATACGTGGCCTCCATCGACTTTGTCATGTCGGATGTCGACCGATGACCGAAAGCGTTTTGAAGATCGTCGATCCACAGTCGCCGCCATCGTTCGTGTTGAGCGATCGCGAAGGCAACGAGATCGAACACGAGATCAGCCACTATCCCGATGCGCGCGCAGCGAGCATCGAAGCG
>CAZLDA010000852.1:0-1638 GCA_964557875.1 uncultured Pseudomonadales bacterium
GGCCGCGCGCACGTCGGCAGGCAGGAGCGGATCGACGCTGTTGCGGCGCGCTACAGCGAATCTGGTGAGGGGCGCGCAACGCTCGATCGTGCTTACGCGGATGCAATGGCGAAACTGGTGGCCGCATATCCCGACGATCTGAATGCGGCGACGTTGTACGCGGAGTCGCTGATGGACCTGAGCCCGTGGGATTACTACCTGCCCGATGGATCTCCAAAACCCGAAACCACTATTGTCCTCGCGCAACTCGAACGCGCCAAAGCGGCCGACCCGCAGCACCCCGGTGCGCTGCACTTCTACATTCACGCGGTGGAAGCGACCGCCACACCGGAGCGCGCGGAGGCCGCCGCCGACGAGCTGGGCGATCTCGTGCCGGTGGCCGGCCATCTCGTGCACATGCCTGCGCACATCTATCTGCGGGTGGGTCGTTATCACGACGCCGTTACTGCCAACGAACTCGCCGCAACGGCCGACGAGGACTACATCGCGCAGTGCAACGCGCAGGGTTTCTATCCGGCGGTGTACTACCCGCACAACCTGCACTTCCTGTGGTATGCGGCGATGATGGAAGGGCAGAAGAAACTCTCGCTCGAAACCGGGCGGAAGATGGCGCAGCACGTGCCGCTCGACTTCGCACGCTCAACGCCAGAGGTTCAGCAATATCTGCCGGTGCCCATCTACACGCTGGTGCGATTCGGATTGGGGGACGACATGCTGAAGGAGCCGGCACCGCCCGAAGGGGTGCCGTTCGCAACTGCCATGTGGCACTACGGGCGCGGCGTGGCGTTCGCGCACAAAGGCGATCTCGCGAACGCCAACGTGGAGTTGAAGGCGCTGAAGGGCTACGCAGATCTCGGCACGAACGTTGCGATTCTGGGCAAGCCGGAGATCATCAACGGCATGGTGTCGGTTGCGACCGATCTGGTTACCGCCGCGATCGCGAACGCGCATGGCGATCACGCCGCCGAAGTGACTGCGCTGGAACGCGCCGTGAAAACGCAGGACGAACTGCAATACACGGAGCCGCCGTACTGGTTCTATCCGGTGCGACAAAGCCTAGGCGCCGCCTATCTGCGCGCGAAGCGGCCGGCCGATGCAGAACGCGTGTTCAACGAAGACCTCGCGTACTTCAAGAACAACGGGTGGTCGCTGTGGGGTTTGGGTGAAGCGCTCGCCGCGCAAGGCAAGGACGCCGCGAAGGCACGCGAAGCGCAGCAGGTGGCGTGGCAATACTCCGACCTTCCTGCGGGCCAGGTTCTGAACTGATGACAGCACCGTCACCACCGCGGAATCTCGGCTTCCACACTCGGGCCGTGCACGCAGGCGCGCGGCCCGAACCGGTGACGGGCGCGCGCGCCATTCCGATCTTTCAGACCACGAGCTACGTATTCGAAGACTCAGACTCGGCGGCCGCGTACTTCAACCTGCAGGAATACGGCAACACGTATTCGCGGATCATGAATCCGACAGTTGCCGCATTCGAAGAACGGATCGCAAATCTCGAAGGCGGCGTCGGCGGCGTTGCGTTCGCAAGCGGTCTCGCCGCACAGACCGCTGCGCTGTTCACGCTGCTTGAACCGGGCGATCACATCGTCGCATCGAGCGCGCTGTACGGCGGCACGGTGACGCAGTTGAAAC
>CAZLDA010000853.1:0-1634 GCA_964557875.1 uncultured Pseudomonadales bacterium
CCTTGTGCGTGCATCGCAGGATGTTCGCGCGAATTACCTTTGGCAACCTGCTGTGCCAGAGACGATTCAGGGCAATGGCCGTGTCATCGGCACATTCCATGAACCAAAGGTCAAGCGCCGAAGTCGGAGTTGAACCGCTTCCTGCCGCCTGGAAAAGCGGCTGTGCTACCCGTACACCATCGGCGCGAATCACGTCTGCTTCCTCCTCGAACGTCAGAGGCCCACGTTCTCGCACGTCCCACACCTTCGCGGCCTGACAGCGCCGCACTCGGTACACCGATTCCTTGATCGCGGCCACCGTGGTTCGCTCCCGCGTGGCCACGAGCTGCATCACCTCTGCCAGCACGTCCGGGCTGGCGTGTGCCGCAGAGTGACACTGACGACACAAAGCGGCCAGGTTTTGCCGCAGGTCCACCTGCCCGGCCCCGCGTGAAAGCAGGTGCGCCGGATCGGCCCCGCTCGGCGTCGGCCTGCGGCATCGCTCGCATTGCCGGGCCTCGCGGAAGGTGCGGAGCAGGTCTGGGTCGAGCAGTTTCACCCCGCCTCCCACTTCTTCAGCCCCGGCACTTCCCCGCGTTCCCACTTGTCGGCCGCGTCAAGCATTCCATGCGCCACGCAGCGGAGCATGTCCGGCGACACGAACACAACGATGCTCTCGCCCTGCGTTGTCGCGACCATCTGAAGCGGCTCGGAGACGGCGATGGAAACCGCACCAGGCTTGGACGCCTGCATCTCGCTCTCGAATTGGTCTCCTGGGCTGTCGCCGTATTCCTTTCGCGTGACGCTCATACAGTCTCCTTTGGGGTGATGCGTTTTACTGGTGTGCCGTTCTGCGGCAGAGGCGGCGGCGGACTGAGGAACGCATACATCTCGCCAACCAACGCCTCGGCCCGCTTCATCTTGGCAAGCATCGCCTTGCCTACCTTGTGGTGGTCGAAGCGAGGGTTGCCCTCGGCGGCTTCGTGGAACGCCTCCAGCAGCAGGCCCACCAGTTCGTTCTTGAACGCCGCAACGAAATCTTCCTTGCTTTTCATGCGCTGCCTCGTCGCTATTCGTCATCTTGGCCATGTTCGTCCCAATCGTCCTGATAGTCGTACCGCTCTTCGATGTACCGCTGCCAGTCGCGGTCGCGGAGCAACCTCACCTTGGCCATCTGGTTCGGCGTGCGGTCGCCTTCGGGGAGCATTTCGATACGCCGGACCTCCTCTCGCAATTGCTCCCATTCGCGCGTTCGCGTCTGTTTGTGGTACTCGGCGTTCTTTGCGACCTTGTACTGCTCGACGGCCTTGTCCGCGAGTCGGGCGGCGCGCTTGCGCAACTCGTCGATCTCGGCGTCCGTCTTGGCGTCGTCTGTGCCAATGCAAACCTCGAAATGGCAGTAGTCGTAACTGCGCATGACCTTGACTGATGCTCCCATGTCATTTACTCCTGTTGAAGAGGAAATTCGCACAGTTCATTCAGGCTGCGGATCACCCACAGCCGTTCTTTTTCCGTGGCGAGGTTGTTGATTTCTCGCATGCACGCAGCGAGCGCCTTCAGGCGCGGGTCTTTGACGATGGCACCGCGTTCGGCTTCTTCATTCGGCTTTGGCATGGGGGACTCCATCAATAAGGAATCGGTTCTTCGCTTACGTC
>CAZLDA010000854.1:0-1633 GCA_964557875.1 uncultured Pseudomonadales bacterium
GTGACTTCACCGCCGCTCGGTGCGGCGTGTACGAACGATGCGTTCGTCAGCAACAGAATGGCGATCGAACCGCGCATTCGCTGTGCGGTGTCGCGACGACGCCTTACGTCATATTTTTGACGCACTCTTCGAACCATTCCGCCATTAATCTGTCGAGCATTGTCACAGGAACGACGGAAATCGGCGCGTTGCATCTACGAGAGTGTGACCGTTAGCTCACGGGCGAGACAGTATGGCGGTGGGGTATCGCGACGTTAGGCGCAGCGTGTAGCGGCGATGCAAAAGCTCGCACCGCCCATCGGCAGATTTCAACCGTTAGTCTAGGTCGAAGCGACTCTGAGCGTCCGTTGGGGAATCGGAAGGATCGCAGTCGCGTCCAAACTGCGCACCTGGCGAGATTCGAGCGCCGCTACCGACGAATCGGCGAGCGGCGCTCGATACGATCAGATCTCGCGGATGATCTCCGTCGCAGCGAGGCAGTTCGCGCTGTCGCGAGTGCCGATGGCGCTGATCTCGAGCCCCAGTAGTGTGTCGAGGGTCGGATGAGTGATCGTCGCCACGCCGCCAACAGTTTCGATCTGCGTGATCACCGTGTCGGCATTCACGACGACACATTGAGCGGTCGCCGGAGGCGTCGGCGCGAGCGTGTATTTTCCGGGGGTTGTCGTCGTGGCGAGTGAACCGACCAGTTCCTCTTCGACGACCACCGGCGCACCCTGCAGCACCACGAACGAGCGCAGGAACTCATCGGCGGTATTGGGGTTGATCACCGCGCCTTCCGCTTCGGTTGCACGGCAACGTTCGATGTCGGTGCGCGGGATGCGCATGGCGTCGCCTTCGGCGTCTTCCGAGAACACTGCGGTTTGTTCCGCCACGCTCACTTCCCGCGGCACCGGGTTCAACAGACAGATGGCGCTCATCTCGTCGAGATTCATCGTGCCGGGGTCCGCTGGAACGACCGGGTCGGGAACGAAGTCGGACGAGATACCGCGCTCGCGATCGAACGTGTCGCGCGAGCCGATGGCGATTACGGCGGGGACGAATTTGTCGGGCGAAGCCAACGGGTCGAATTTGCCGTACATGACCACCGGGTCGTTCACAGACAGTCCGCTGAACCCACCGTCGAGCGGATTCGCGACGTCATTGAAATAGCTCGTGGCATCATCGGGATCGGTGAACACGCAGACGTCCTGCGGGTTCGGCGCGTGCGACGCGTCGTCCGATACACGCCGGATGTCACACACATTGAGCGTCGCTGCGCCCGCGTTGATCGAATCGATGGTGCCTTCTACGCGAAACAGCTTGTCGAACGCGGGCACCGTACTGATCGTCGCGAACACGACCGGCCGGAAGCGGACGCTTCCGTTGCCCGTCGTAACGATGTGAATCGAACGGTCGAGAT
This sequence comes from uncultured Pseudomonadales bacterium, assembly GCA_964557875.1. Lineage (GTDB taxonomy): Bacteria > Pseudomonadota > Gammaproteobacteria > Pseudomonadales > Azotimanducaceae > DATJGR01. The sequence continues at coordinate 1,403 of CAZLDA010000854.1, forward strand.
CGAGATCAACGTTGATGATGATCTCCTCACCGCCACGAACCTGGAACGTGCCTTGCGGGTTGATGTCGACCTTCTGCAGGCCGTTGAGTTGAACCTCGTCGCTCTGAACGACATTGCCCGCCGCGTCGGTCTTGATCAGCGTGAGGCTGTCGAGAATCAAGCGGATCTTGCTGTACGTTCCGGCGACGACCTCGCGCTTGATGAGCATTTCGGAGAAGTTGCTGAGCGCGA
>CAZLDA010000855.1:0-1632 GCA_964557875.1 uncultured Pseudomonadales bacterium
CGAGGTAATCAGCGTTACCTCACCCAGGACCTTCATCGGTTCGTTGATCAACGCTTCGAAGCGCGGATGCGACCTGTGCGCCACCAGCACTCGCTTTTCATCGAAACAGCCGCGTTGTACGAAGTGGCCCGGCATCTGATGCTGAAACGGTCCAAAGCCGAGTTCCCACCGATCTTCGTCCACGCCGTAGACGATTTCGCGGCTGGGCGCTACATCGAGCTTCAGGCGGGTCAGCGGATTGCGCTCGCAGAACTTCAACAACAGCGATTTGCCATAGAACCTGTTGACCAGGCTGTTCATCGCAAGATTCAGCGTGGACAACGCGCCTTGCCGGATCTGTTGGATATCGTCGAGCGCGTTGCGTTCTTCGTTGATCATCGTCTGGGCGAACCGGAACAAACGCAGACCGGCTTCGGTGAGATGCGGCACCCGGCCGCGCACCAGCAGCGCGGTGTTCAACTTGTGTTCGAGGTTTGCAATCGCCTGGCTCACCGCCGATTGCGAAACGTTCAGGCGTTCCGCCGCGCGGCTGAACCCGCCCTCTTCGATCACCGCCGAGAGCACGCGGATTTCGTGACGTTCGATCTGCATGTTGTTCCCCCCACCGCGCGGACTAAACCACAGTGCAAGGGGGCGCACCACTTATCGAGCGATCAGCCGCGCTGATACTTAAGCGCCACGCATGCGCGCATTAGTCGATCGCGCTCGCAGCCCGTTTGGTGCGGGGTTAGTGTTCCGTCGAATGCAAATGCGTGGGGAAAGATCATGCGAAAAGTTGCGATGGAGGTTCCCAAGGGTCTGGAAGGCGTCGAAGTGGACGTCACCAAGATCTCGCTGGTGGACGGCGAAAACGGCCGATTGAGCTACCGCGGGCACGACGTTACGCAGTTGATAGAGTGGCCTTTCAGCCGCGTGGTATTGCTGGTGCTGACCGGCGACGAACCGACGACGGCCGAATGCCGCGCGTTCGAATCTGCGTTGCTGCGCGCATCGCGCCTCTCCGCCGACGACGCCGGTCTGCTGACGCTCGCAGCAAAAACCAAAGCGCATCCGATGGCGGTGCTGCAAGGACTGGTGCCCTTGTTGGCGAAATCCGCCGAGTTCGAACGCTACGGCGACGCAGCCCACGGCTTCACGGTGGCCGCGAAACTGCCGTCCGTAATCGCCGGACTGCATCGGCTGCGCAACGGCGAAGCACTTCCGGAACCGAGCGACCTGCTCGATCCCAACGGGCGCTTCCTGGCACAGATGGGCTTTGTGTCGAAGCCGGAGCTGGCCCACGCGTTCAACGTCACGCAGATCCTGCAAATCGAGCATAGCTTCAACGCGAGCACGTTCGCGGCGCGTGTAGTCGCCAGCACATTGGCTCCGGTGGAAAACGTGCTTGCGGCAGCGCTCGGTGCACTGCACGGCGCATTGCACGGCGGCGCGGATCAGGCTGCGCTCGAAATGGCGATTGAGGTAGCCGACCCCGAAAAGGCTGCGGATTTCGTCGACGAGTGTCTTTCGACAGGTCACAAGATCATGGGCATGGGGCATCGCGAGTATCGTGTGCTCGATCCGCGTGCCCGATTCGTAAAAGCGCTGGCGGCCGATCTTGCGAAAGGCACCTCACTGGAACCGTTGTACCTG
>CAZLDA010000856.1:0-1623 GCA_964557875.1 uncultured Pseudomonadales bacterium
AGCAACCGCGTCGGCAAAAGCGATCGCGTCGGTCAGCGCGCGATACGCGTTGCCGGCGTGATGGCCGTGGTCGATGCGGCCACCTTCCACCATTAGGAAGTAGCCCTTCGGCCCCTTCGAGAGCATTTGGATCGCCTTCGTCGTCATTTCTGCGAGCGACGGTTCACTGGGCGCTTCAGTCGCGCGATCCCAGTCGAAATGCATGTGATCCGGCGCGAACAGTCCCATGACCTGAGATCCACGGCCGACGGGTACTTCTGACAGTTGCGTTGCGTTCCACACGAACGCGCCGCGCGGGTGTGCAGCCTTCCATTGATCGATCAAATTGCGCCCGTCAGCGCGCAAGCCGCGCAGATTGGGGTTCGCGGGATCGGCCACTTCACGTGGCAAAAACCACAATCGGCCGCCGCCGAGAATCACGTCGATACCGGATCCGTGAGAGAACTCGACCAGCTGCCGCGCGATGTCGCGGCAACCCTGCGCCTGCGCCTCTGCCGGCGTCGTGACATCGGCTTCCCAGTCGCGGCTCGGAGTGTGCGCGTATGTTCCGCCGGGCGTGGCGTGTGTGATTCGGGTAGTCGTCACCACACCGGTGGACAGTCCGCGCTCGGCTGCCTCTTCGAGCAGCGTTACGATACTTGCTGCAGCAGCGCCATCGCATTTCTCCGGCGTCACCGACGGCCCTTCCCCGAGCACGGCACTACGCGTCTTCTGCCCGCTCATCATGGCCGTGATCGTGCCGGCCGATTCGCCTACCTGATAGTCCAATGTGTAGGTCTTTGAGAAGGCCGTGTACGGAAATCGTTCGAACGACAGTATGTTCTCTTCGCCCGACTCACCCCGGCGCTGGCCATCGAGAATGCGCGTCGCGGTAACCGTGGCTATTCCCATCCCGTCGCCGACGAACAGAATGACGTTGCGCGCCTTGGCCGCCGCATCTGCAGACACGCATTCGAGCATCAACAACACGCTTACCGCGCACGCAACACAACGTCTCATCATCGAACTGCCTCGCGCATCGTTACGAACTCCTCTGCAGCCGTCGGGTGAATTCCTATCGTCGAGTCGAACTGGGACTTCGTCGCGCCTGCCTTCAACGCAACGCCGAGCCCCTGAATGATCTCGCCTGCATCGGGGCCGACCATGTGCGCACCCAGAACACGATCGGTATCAGCGTCGACTACCAACTTCATCATGGTGCGCTCGTTGCGTCCCGACATCGTGTGTTTCATAGGCCGGAACGTGGATTCGAAGATGCGCACGTTGGCATGCTGTTCGCGTGCCTGTGCTTCCGTTAGCCCGACGGTCCCGATGTTCGGCTGGCAGAACACTGCTGTTGGCACGCCAGCGTAATCGAGCGTTCGATCCTTGCCGTTGAAGAGATTGTCGGCCACGACCATGCCTTCCGCGATCGCAACCGGTGTCAGTTGCACTCGATCGATCACGTCGCCGATCGCGTAGATGTTGTCGACATTGGTGCGATATCGATCGTCGACCGCAACCGAACCGCGTGCCGTCAATGCGACACCTGCCGCCTCGAGTCCGATCCCGTGCACCGTCGGCGAACGGCCGGTTGCAAACAGCACCAGGTCCGTATCCATCGATCGTCCATCGACCAATACG
>CAZLDA010000857.1:0-1222 GCA_964557875.1 uncultured Pseudomonadales bacterium
CAGGAAGATTTCGAACAGCGCCGGTGCGCGGAACGACGTACCCGTCGTGCCGCGGAGCCGGTATTCGGGCGTGATCTGCCAGTTGATACCCATCTTGTACGTCGAGTCTTCACCGTAGCTGTCGTAGCTGGTGTAGCGAGCCGACGCGTCCCAGGTGAGGCTTTCAGCGAAGGACTTGCCCGCGAGCAGCGGAACCGAGATTTCGCCGAACACTTCGCGCACCGTGTCGGTACCCGCCGTACGGCCCGCCGAGGTCTGACCCCAGAGGTTGTTGTTCCGCGCGTTGAAGCCCGGCGTGTCGTCGAGTTCGTCGGTGCGGAATTCAAATCCCAACGCCGCGCCAACTGCGCCCGCCGGCAATTGGAACAGATCACCCGTCACGACGCCGTTGAACAGAGTCTGCGAGTAGGTCGTGTGGCCCGTTTCCTTTGTGAACAAGAACGCCGATTCGGCGGCGCTGAACACGCCATTCGACACGACATTCGGGTCGAACCAACGCACGCCGCCAGGCAGAGCCGCGCAGCTGCCACCGGAGATCGTGATTTGGGTCTGATCGCACGCAAGTGCGCCGATCGTGGCATTCACACGATCGTTGAAGATGATGTCGTTCGTGTAGTCCGCTTCGGAGCGGATGTGCTGACCGTACAGATCGAACGACCAACCGCCGAAGATCGGGAAATCGTCGCCGAAGTCGCCCCTAATGCCCACAACCCCGCGGTAGTAATCAACCGTTTGCGACCCGTTCGTCGGGACCTGAACGATCGAGCGCGCCGTCTGGCCGAAGCCGCCGGTCGCAACTTGGTTGTTCGGGTTTGCCCCCGATACGTTCGGGAACAACTGCCGCCAGCGCTCTTGCTCGGATTCGCGGCGGTTGAACGCCAGCTCCGTATAGGCTTCTGCGCCGAGGATGTCGTACGACCCCTGTGCGTAGACCGAGTAACGCTCGACGGGCGAGATGATCTGTGTGGACAGGAACCGCGGGTCGTCGTTCGGTACGGCGGCCGTGGTCTGGCGGAACGAACTCTCCGCAGTCGCGCGTTGCGGCGCCGACAAGGAGTCGAACCGCTCCGAGGCGTTGAAGCAGGTATGCGGTACCGGATTGGCCGGATAGAGCCCCGGCACTCCAAGCGTCGCAGGGCAAAGCGATGCGATGCTGCCGCCCGCAACGAAGTTACCGACCTGCGTGTAGGACAGGCCGACACGCGACCAGCCCGGCCGGTCG
>CAZLDA010000857.1:1232-1622 GCA_964557875.1 uncultured Pseudomonadales bacterium
ACGAACCGGCCACCCGTCACCAGCGCGTCGGCGACGCCCTCAAGCAGGTTGAAGCACTTCGACTTGCCTGTCGCGGGATCGATCACGTCGAGAATGCTTCCTGCACCGCCTTGGCTGAAGCGTCCGGTCAAGCCGTTGTCCCTCACGCGGTCTTGCGAACACGAGAAGTAATCGCGGTCGCCCACGGTCAACGGTTCGCGCCGGAAGTACTCGGCCGCAATCATGAACTGCCCACGGTCGAACGTTTCGCCGTAGGTCCCGTCGACTTGGTAACTCTCGCCGCCGCCTTCGAACGTCATGTTCGTGCTGCCCGAGAGCGCGATACCGTCATAGTTTTGCTTCGTGATGAAGTTCACGACGCCGGCAACCGCGTCCGAACCGTAGATCGAC
>CAZLDA010000858.1:0-1622 GCA_964557875.1 uncultured Pseudomonadales bacterium
ATTGAGGGCGCGGCGGTGGATGCGCCGCTGTTTGCGGATGCACCCGGCGGTGCGCAGCCGATGGCTGCGCGCGACGTCTACGACGCCACGCGCGCGGCGCTGGAGGCAAGCGGGTTCTTCGGAAAGCAGCGCGGTCCGCAGACGCTGCGCAACACCTTCATTCGGCGGCAGCTGTGGAACGACAAAGACCCTGCCGAAGTGATGGGGTGGACCGGGCTCGCTTCGGAACGCACGATCAAGAAGTTGCTGCGGACGCTTCCTAGCCGGCACGGTGCGAGCCCGGCGTAACTCGGGCCGCACGCGACCGAGGTTGCGGAAAAACGCAAAACATTTCGATAGGTGCTGCAGCGCGATCCGCTCCTGCTGCTGCGAGACTAAAGTATCCTGTCTTTCCTAGCCTAAATTCGCATCACCGCGATAAGCGCTGTGGTTTCGAGTATGTGCAGCATCCGCTTCGTGTTGTAAACCAGAACATGCAGGCTCATCTCGATACGGAAACGAAGTGTATTGTCCCCACGAAAGGGATGGTGGACGCAGGAGTAAGCAACACGTCCGCGAAACAGGTGTTTTCTCAGGTACTCTAGACCGGCCGGCTGAGCAGTCTGCCCAGCATTGGCATTCGCGGCGAGCGCGGGCGCGCGCAGGAGGCGACCAGTCGTTCACGACAGGCTCCGAAGTTCGACACGTCGAAAACTTGATGCCGTTCTCCGAGCGAAACAATTTCAGCAGATTCGCAGGAGGCGGACGCTGAGAAGCCGAACCTACTCCGGCGTCCGATGTCCAACTCTTTCCTGAGCTCGAGAAACATTACGCTGGTTGCCTACAGCTCTAGTTGCTGCGTTACGCAGACATTGGTACCATCCGACGTGCTATGCGACTGTTACGGCGAATTTTCGCCCGATTTTTAGTCTTCACCCTGCTGCTTAACATGCTGACGTCGGTCGCTGCGGAAGCAGCGAACGGCGTGGTCGAGCCGCCGGAGGTGGTTGTGAGCGTTGACGGTGGATCAAGCGATCAGCATGAGCGTGACGACCACCAAAGCAGCTTCTGTGACCATAGCTGTCACTCGCCCGCCCACATGCTGGGCCTCGCATTTGCTTCCATCGACATTCCGATTCCCCCTCCGCGACGCGTCTCGTTGGCTGCGCCGCATCAAGCCGTTCTTTGTCAGACACCGGACAAACAGTTCCGTCCGCCTCGCCTGCGCCCCCTCGCCTGATAGCAACGTGTAGTTCCTAGTTGCACGACCAATCCCGGTCGCTGCAGCGTTGTTGAATAAGCGAAGGAACAAGAATGGTGAAACGCCAGATGGCGCGCGCATGCGCGCTGACATGGCTATTGGCTTTGAGCGTCTCGGACATGCGCGCCGTGGCATGGTCCGCGCAGCCGTTGCCGGTAGAGCAAGCCGGAAAAAGTGAGCCCATCGCCGCCGGACTCACGCTATCTCAAGCCCTTGAGCTCGCGCTCGCCAAAAACGCCGAACTCGCGGCCCTGCGCAACGAGCTTAAGGCGAGCGAAGCAGATATCGCGCAAGCAGGTGTGCTACCGAACCCCACGCTCGGCATTGCCGCTGAGAATCTCGGCAATAGCCGCCTGAGCAGCGACGGCGACAGAGCGACTTC
>CAZLDA010000859.1:0-1617 GCA_964557875.1 uncultured Pseudomonadales bacterium
GCCGTTTCTGCGCGAACACTTCGGTAACCCGTCGTCGTCGCACGTGTACGGGCGCGTTGCCGCGCAGGCGGTTGCTGCGGCACGCGCCCAGGTCGCTGCTTTGGTCGGCGCGCGTAGTGAAGAGATCGTGTTCACTGGCTGCGCCACCGAAGCAAACAACCTCGCTCTGCTTGGCGTTGCCAGAGCGGTTGCTCACTCGAAGCGTCACCTCGTCGTCAGTGCGATCGAGCACCCCGCGGTGATGGCCCCGGCGAAGTATCTGCAAGCGGAAGGCTGGGATCTCACCGTGGTGCCGGTGGATCGATTCGGTCGCGTGTCGCCCAACGACATCGCGCGGGCGCTGCGGCCGGACACTGCGCTGGTTTCGGTGATGCATGCCAACAACGAGGTCGGCACCGTGCAGCCCATCGAGGAGATCTCGCGGATCACGCGCCGGCGGGGGGTGCTGCTGCACACCGACGCTGCGCAGTCCGCCGGCAAGATTGCGGTGGACGTGAATGCGCTCGATGTCGACCTGCTCTCGCTGGCCGGACACAAGTTCTACGCGACCAAAGGAGTGGGAGCCCTGTATGTCCGTCGGAACACACCCGTGTTCCCCGTGCTTGTTGGCGCGGACCACGAGCATGGCCTTCGACCGGGTACGGAAAATGTACCCGCCATCGTCGGGCTCGGCGTCGCGGCCGATCTCGCGCGGCAACGCCTGCCCGATGCAACGAAGCACCTGACCGAAATGCGCGATCAGCTGCACGCGCATCTCCTCGCGGCGATACCCGATCTGATCCTGAACGGGCACCCCGACGAACGGCTGCCCAATACGTTGCATGTGTCGTTCCCTCGGGCCAGCGGACGCGAACTGCTGGAACGGGCCGGCCACATCGTCGCAGCGTCCCTCGGTTCGGCATGTCACTCGGAACACGACACGGTCAGCGGGGTACTGGCCGCGATGGGCTTTGATTCCATTCGTGCCTCAGGGGCGGTTCGATTGTCGGTCGGCATGATGACCACCGCCGACGAGGTGACTCGCGCCGCCAACGGCTTGATCGAGGCGTGGCGGACGGTGGCCGGTCGGTGACACCGCAGGAGTACGATGCTTGGTACGCGACTTCGCGGGGCCGTTGGATCGGGGATGTCGAGTTCGATCTCCTGTGGCGCGACCTCGACCCGAAACCGCACGCGAGCCTGCTCGATGTGGGTTGCGGTACGGGCTGGTTCACCCGCCGGTTTGCCTCCGCCGGTCTGACGACCACCGGCCTCGACTTAGACCCCGACGCGCTTGCCTTCGCCCGCGCACAGTCGCACCAGACAATCACCTATGTAGAGGGTGACGCACGCTGTTTGCCATTTCCCGATCGATCCTTCGATCACGTGAGCTCGATTGCGGCCCTCTGCTTTGTGGACGAGTGGCCCCGCGCCATCGCAGAAATACTGCGTGTGACGCGGGGCCGGTTCGTGCTCGGATTGCTCAACCGAAATAGCCTGCTGTGGTTCAACAAAGCTCGGCACGGCGGAGTGGGCGCCTACCAGGGAGCGCATTGGCACACGCGGGGGCAACTCGATGCTGTTCTGAAACAGCTGCCGATTGAACAGATCGAATTCAGTTCCGCGATATTTCTCCCC
>CAZLDA010000860.1:0-1615 GCA_964557875.1 uncultured Pseudomonadales bacterium
AGAGGTTACCGAAGGCACGCTGTTGGCGGTGATTGAATCGGCTTCGGTATCAAGTGGAGAGCCCATTGTCGCGCCAGGGCCTCGCAGTGAAACGGCACAACCGTCGCCAACAGTCGAACCGGCAGTGCCCGTTGAGCGCGCGCTGACCGATGCACCCGCGCCTGCCGCGCTACGGGCGTTAGCTTCGACCTCTTCTAAATCCGAAGAGACGCCCCCCAGTGGATCGGTCTACGCTGGGCCATCGGTGCGCAGGTTGGCGCGCGAGTTGGGTGTCGACCTGCTGAAGGTGAAGGGCACTGGCACCAGAAATCGCGTTCTGAAGGAAGACGTCGACGCTTTCGTAAAGGCGGCATTGGCGGCGCCCCGTTCCACGGGTAGCGCGATTCCGGCGGTGCCAACAATTGATTTCACGCGTTTCGGGGCCACCGAAACCATCGAACTGACCCGTATTCGTGCGCGCGGCGCAGAGAACCTGCATCGCAGCTGGCTCAACATCCCTCATGTCACGCAGCATGACGAAGCAGACGTCACTGATCTCGAAGCGTTTCGTGAAGAACTCAAAGCCGAAGCGCAGGCGAAGAGCATAAAGCTGACGCCGCTCGCATTCATCGTGAAGGCAACGGTAGCGGTGTTACGTGCGTTCCCGGCCTTCAATGCCTCGCTCGATTCGGCGGTTCGTCATCTGATCCTCAAGCGCTACTACCACATAGGATTGGCGGTGGACACGCCCGAAGGCCTGGTGGTCCCGGTATTGCGCGACGCAGACAAGAAAGGCGTGTTCGAATTGGCGCAAGAGATCGAATCGCTCTCGCAGAAGGCGCAACAGGGCAAGCTCGGGATGAGTGACCTGCAAGGCGCAAGCTTCACGATTTCGAGCCTTGGTGCGATCGGCGGAACGGCCTTCACGCCGATTATCAACGCGCCTGAGGTTGCGATCCTCGGCGTGTCACGCCTGACGATGCGCCCGCATTGGACCGGCACGGAATTCGAGCCGCGCCGAATGCTACCGGTTTCGCTCAGCTACGACCATCGAGCGATCAACGGCGCGGAAGCCGGACGTTTCGTAACGACGCTGTGCAGAACGTTGGCCGACATGCGCCGCGTCTTGCTTTGATGCGTCTGCGCCTCAGTCACGCGAGCGCTGTTGCCACAGCAGTTCCGGCGAGCCGATGTTCAACGCGCGCGCGAACACGAACAGTGCACCACTCAGTCGATTGAGAAAGACACCCAGCGACGCGTCGTAGTCCTCGGGTCGATCGTTCATCAGTTGCCACACGCTTCGCTCTGCACGCCTGCAAACGGCTCTGGCGAGGTGCGCCTGTGCACCCGCGGGAGTTCCCCCGGGCAGAATGAAGTTCGCGAGTGGGCCCAACTGCGCCACGTAGTCGGCAACTGATCTTTCCAAAGCATCGGTTTCATCGGTGAGCGACACCTCGGTTCCCGGCATCGCGATCGCACCGCCGAGATCGAACAATCTGGACTGCAACGTGATCAGCGTAGGACGCAGTGGATGTGCAGCTTCGAGATGTGTCACTAGGATGCCGACGACACAATTGAGTTCGTCGATATCCCCTAACGCCTGAAACTGAGGGGCGAATTTCGAGTAACGAGCGCC
>CAZLDA010000861.1:0-1612 GCA_964557875.1 uncultured Pseudomonadales bacterium
ATGCTTCCAAAAGGAGCCACTATCCTTGTCGTTGCAGCGGTGGCCGCAATCGGCGTCTTCGCCCAGGTGGCCCTGGCGGCTGCCGGCGGCGACGTCGTGAAGGCCGATCCCACCCGGCATTTCGACGCCAAAGGCAATGCGCCTTCCAAGTTCACGATCGAGCTGCAGAACGGCTTACGCGCAACGCTGCCGTTCGCCGACAAGCGCGATTTCGAGGAAGCGAAGAAAGGCTTCATCGCCGCGCCGCCATATAAGCAGATCAAGGCTGACGACGGACACGTTGCCTGGGACATGGAGAGCTACGAATGGCTGCTTCAAGGCGACAACTTCGACAGCATCAACCCATCGTTGCAGCGCCAGGCGATCCTCAACATGGCGTACGGGCTGTACGAGGTGCTGCCGGACAAGATCTATCAGGTGCGCGGTTACGACCTCGCAAATATCACCTTCATCAAGAGCAAAACCGGCTGGATCGTCTTCGATCCGCTCACGGCGAAGGAGACGGCGCGGGCGGCGCTCGACTTCATCAACGAGAAGCTCGGGAAGCGACCGGTGGTGGCGGTCGTGTATTCGCACTCGCACGGCGACCACTTCGGCGGCGTGCACGGCGTGGTGGATGTGAAAGACGTTGCCAGCGGCAAGGTGAAGGTCATCGCGCCTGTAGGTTTCATGACCGCGGCAGTGTCGGAGAACGTATACGCCGGCAACGCGATGACGCGGCGGATGTTCTATCAGTACGGCGTGTTGCTGCCCCGAAGTCCGTTCGGACACGTCGATCAGTCGATCGGCAAGAACACCGCATCGGGCAGCGTCGGTCTCATTCCGCCCAATGTCATCGTCAAGGACGATTTCGAAGAAATGACCGTCGACGGGGTGAGGATGGTGTTTCAGAACACACCGGGCACCGAGGCACCCGCGGAGATGAATACGTGGTTCCCGGACATGAAGGCGTTCTGGGCTGCGGAGAACATCACCGGCACGATCCACAACATCTACACGCTGCGCGGTGCGCCGGTGCGCGATGCGCTGAAGTGGTCCAAGGAAATCAACGAAGCGTTGTACCGGTTCGGCCAGGATGCCGAGGTGATGTTCGCTTCGCACAGCTGGCCGCGCTGGGGCAACGCGCGGGTTCAGGAAGTGATGCGCACGCAACGCGATGCGTATGCGAACTTGAACAACGAAGTGCTGCACCTCGCGAACCAGGGCGTCACGATCAACGAGATTCAGAACGTGTACAAGCTGCCGAAGAGTCTCGAGCAGAACTGGGCGGCGCACTACTACCACGGCTCCGAAGCACACAACAGCCGCGCGGTGATCAACCGTTACCTCGGCTATTGGGACGCGAATCCTGCAACGTTGATTCCGTTGTCGCCGCGCGACTCGGCGCCCCTGTATGTCGAGATGATGGGCGGCGCCGACAAGATCATGGTGAAGGGCAAAGAGCTGTACGATCAGGGCAAGTACCTTCACGCGGTCGAGATTCTGAACAAACTCGTGTTCGCGCAACCGAACAATCAGCCCGCGAAGGACCTGTTGGCTGCGGTCTATGAGCAGGTGGGCTACCAGCAGGAGAGTCCGAGCGTGCGCAACAGCTTCCTCGCAGGTGCTTACG
>CAZLDA010000862.1:0-1609 GCA_964557875.1 uncultured Pseudomonadales bacterium
GGTGAGCTCGCTGCCGGCGAACTCGACGAGTGTGCGGCGCTCGCGGACAAGCATCCGCCGCAACTGCATCACCGCGACCGCTTCGGCCGCGACCGTCAGTGGATCGAGTATCACCCTGCCTATCGTCGTCTCGAGGCAGTCGCTTACGGCGAGTTCGGCATCCACGCGATGAGTCACCGGCCGATTCTCGGTTGGCCCACCGCGTTGCCGGCGGTTGCAAAGCACGCCTTCACGTTGCTGTTCAACGAGGCGGAGTTCGGCCTCGGTTGTCCGATCAACGTCACCGATTCCGCGGCGCATCTGATACGGCTCTACGGTGACGATGCGATCAAGGCGCGGTTCCTGCCGAAGATGCTTAGCCAGAACATGACGGAACTCTGGCAGGGCGCCCAGTTCATGACGGAAAAATCGGGCGGCTCCGATGTGGGTGGCATCACTACTACCGCGGTGAAGAACGCCAACGGCTGGCAGATTCATGGCGAGAAATGGTTCTGCTCGAACGCAGATGCAGACGTGGCGACCCTGTTGGCGCGACCGGAAGGTGCGCAAAGCGGCTCGCGCGGGCTCGGTTTGTTCGTGATGCCGCGACTTCTTGCAGACGGTACCCCGAATCGTTATCGGATCGTGCGACTGAAGGATAAGCTCGGCACACGTTCGATGGCGAGCGGAGAGATCAACCTCGAAGGCGCCCTTGCGTATCCGTTGGGACATCTCGACTCCGGCCTCAAACAGATGGCTGAGATGATCAATTGGTCGCGCCTTTCGAACGGCATCAAGTCTGCGGCGCTGATGCGCCGCGCGGTGCACGACGCGTGGCAGGTATATCGATATCGGCAGGTATTCGGCTCGCGATTGCTCGACTTGCCTTTGGCGCAACGACAATTATTGAAGCTCTCGTTGCCGAGTGAACAGGCGCTGAGTATGGGTTTCTTCACGGCCGACGCGCTCGACGCCACCGAAATGCCCGGCCGCGCTCACGCGAACGACGCGCGCGCGGTGCTGCGGCTCGCGACACCGGTATTGAAGATGCGCGCGACCCGAGACGCGCGCCGAGTCACCGGCGACGCGATGGAAATTCGTGGCGGCTGCGGTTATGTCGAAGACTTCGTCAATCCGCGACTGCTGCGCGACGCGCATCTCGGTTCGATCTGGGAGGGTACGTCGAGCATCGTCGGTATCGATGCGGTGCGGCGCGCGATCGGGCGCAACGGTTGCCAGGGCGCATACCAGGCAGCGCTGCTCGACCGCCTGGATTGGTGTACGGCGTTGCCCGTTCAGTTCGTCGAGGAGTTGCGTGCGGCACTTCGGGACGCCGTCCTGTTTGCGGAAGCGGCGGACGAAGAGGACGAGCTTTGGGTGCGGCAGGCCGTCACCGCGCTGTATCACGCGAGTTCGGCCGTGTTGCTCGCATTCGAAGGTTGCGAAACGGCCTTGCGTCGCGACGACGCAAGACGTGTGTTGTGGGCGCGACTCGCGCTCGACCACCGGTTCTATCCGCGCGGTGCGTTGGCGCGAGCGGGTCGAGGCCGCGAACGCGCGATTGCAGCCGCGTTGCTCGGTGACGCGCCGATGTCGCATGCCGCGGTTGCGCCGTTGCTTGCCCGTTAGC
>CAZLDA010000863.1:0-1609 GCA_964557875.1 uncultured Pseudomonadales bacterium
GCTGGGCTGCACTGGGACGTACTGCAGGCCCGCTTCCGGCGGGCGACGAGCGTCGAGCATCATGGGCTCGAACAGTCGCGCCGCCAGTTCGGGTCGCGTCGCGAGCAGGTGCTCGAAGACCGTGACCGACGAAACCAGGCGGCTGGCACCACCTTCCGCCGAGGTGCTCAAGCACATGAGGCCGACGACGTCGGCGGCATCGCAGTGAAAGCGGATTGCCTGGTTGGTTCGATAGAGACGCTCGTCCGCGTGTTGGGCCTGGGCACCACGTTCACGACGTTTCACATGGTCGCTGAACCGGTTGTGCGCGAGACGCTGGGTCTACCTGACGACGTGCTGATCGGCACCATGCTTTGCGTCGGCTATCCGGATCGCCCGTTCGGACCGGTAGCACGCAAACCGGTCAGCGAGGTGATTCATTGGGACGGCTGGTAATCGTCAGTGTTTCCACGCCCGATACGCCTCGTATGCCGGCACGCCGCGGCTGTCGGGTTTGGCGAATTGGATCGCGAGCCATTCGAACCATTCGGCAAAGCGCGGATGTGACTGTTCGTCACGAACCGCCTTCACCCAGACGCCGAGCTTTCGCCACAAGACTTCCAGAAGCCCGCCGGTGAGTTCCTGCGCCAGATCGAACGACGCGATCCTGCGATAGACGAGCAGACCCATCGTCTCGTACATCATGGCTATCTGCAGCGCCGCTTCTTCCGTTCCGGCTGCGTGCGCGCGCAGATCTTCGCCGGAGATATCGTCCGGCAGATTACGGATGATCGTGACGGCACGTGTGAACTCGGGGTTGTAGAACGATCGCATCAGTTCGACCGCTACGGCATCGCGACGCTGGCCCCGGAACTCGCGCAGTTGAACGGCACCGAAAATGCCACCGCCGATGATCGTCAGGGTGCCGAGAATCTCGGCGATGTTGGCGTAGAAGCTGAGGTCGGCCATTCGGATTCCTACCGTCGATGTGTCTGTCGTCGAACCGCTAGGATGCACCGAGGGATGCGAGTTTCGCGAGCAGATCGTCGCGGCTGGCGCGAGCCAGATTGGCACCGCTGAAGAAGGGATCTTCGGTCACCTCGAGGGACACGAACTCGGGCGGCTCCGCGTCCATCAAATCGTCCAGCGACGACGCTTCGACCTCGCACAGGACCAGCCCTTCGAGAGGACCATCAAAGACGTCGACGGCGAACACGCGGTCGCGGTACGAAACATGGTGACGCGTCTTCGTCAGCCGGTCGCCCGCCAACACGTCGAGCAAACGTAGTTCGTCGCTCGACAGCAGAATCCGGCTGAGGGTCCTGAAATAGGCGGACGGCGAATCGGTCTTCTTGGTCAGCTTGAGTGTGCGGTCGTTCGATATTGCATCCGTTACTGCGCGAAGGCGCAAACGGGTGCCGCGCAAATACTTGTCCTCAATACGTCTGGATCCTGCATGTGCGGCGGCCCGCCAACCGGCGTTCGTCCGCACCAGAAAGCGCCGTTCGTATTCGATTCGCGAGTATTGGGTGTCATGGGCATTCATCGGCGCAAACGATAGCGGCTGCCTGGTTCGATTTACACGAGAACTGAGCCGCGAACCGTGCCGCGCAAGTCTGCTAAGGTGCGG
>CAZLDA010000864.1:0-1609 GCA_964557875.1 uncultured Pseudomonadales bacterium
TACGCAGAACAACGTCGCGAGTTGCAGTTGCGCCTTGCGCACGCCCAGCAGACTCTCCTCCTGAGTTTCGCTGCGGATCTCGAGGTCGAGATCGAGCACGATAGTCAGCAGATCGTCGGTCAGCCGCGGCGCGCTTTCGAGACTCGATTCGACCAGCCGTGTCAGGTCGCCGGCCGCCGTCTCCAACAGAAAGGACTGGCCGCGCTTGTGCGCCATCTGGCCGTAATATTTGAAGTGCGCGGCGAGCTCGAGCACTGAGGCGTCTGCACCGCCCCGCATAAGTGCATCCGTCATCAGCCAGTACTGGTTCATGACGTAGTACGACGTGCGGTTGTCGGCCGCATTGATGGCGGTGCGCAGGTAGCTGTTGAAGCAGCGGATGCAGAGACCCAGCACGTTGGCGTTGGTCGCGCCTTCCTGCACCCCTACCCGGCCCGTGTTGATCGCGATCAGGTTCGCGACTTCACGCGCATCGGGCACGCAGTGCGTCATCAGCGACAGGTATTGCCTGAATACCTTCACCTCGAACCACAACTGCTGTTCTTCGACTTCCGCCAGCACACTCGGCGCCAACGATACGAAGTCGGGATCGTCGGCCACGGTGCCCGTCACGCCGAACCACGTTACCGGCAACTGCGAGCGCAACGGCTGATAGTCGGTGACCAGTTCCTTGAGCGCGTTCACACACGCCATCGCGATGCTGCGGTCGCTTTGTTCCGTGGCACTACGCGCGACGTCCTGTAACTCGTCGATCGCCTCCATCACTCGATGCTTCACGTCCGCACCCGCATCACGCCGCGCGCGCTGCACGTACTTGTACGCGGTGCTCCTGATCTTCTCGATGATCGACAGCGGCGAGAGGAATCGAAACACGAACGTGAAATACGGCAGCAACATCAACAGACACACCGTTACCAGGAACAGCGTGACGCCGAACGCCGCCCCGGGAAGGTGCGCGGTTTCGCCGGTTACCCTGCTGACGCCGACCCACACGCACTGCAGCGTCGTCACCACGAACAGCGACATCGCGGCGATGTTGATTGGCTCGCTCACGAACAACCAGGTGATGCGGTAGTTGTATCGGGTGGCGGCCAGCTCGACGATGATGGCCGACACCGTGATTGCGATCGCGAGCAGTCCGGCCATCACCTGCGACGCGCTCAGCAGGATGCTGGCTTCTGTGTCGTTGTCGAACCGGGACAACCAATCGATCGGATCGCTGAACATCGACATGCCGACACCTTCGAACAACGCGCTTGCGGCGAAGATCAGTCCCGTAATCGCCGCCAGCAACACGAACGTAAGCGCGGGTATGCCCGCCGCGAATTGACGCGATCGCGAGCGGGGTGCCTGAGCCGCCGCGGATGACGACGTCACTCGGCGGCGCTCGGTGCGTTTCGATTCGACATTGACGGCCCCTCGTTGGGCTCGCGGATGGCTGATGGCGCAACATCTTGCCCGAAAAGACAGCCGACCTGCAGCGGCCTCCCATCAATGGTGTAATGCGCCACCCGCAGATCTCTCGGAACGAGGAGCCACGCCGTGCTGAACAAACTCGAAGACTATCCCATCCACCAGACGCCGGAGCCTATCGCACACGCCGCCACCT
>CAZLDA010000865.1:0-1598 GCA_964557875.1 uncultured Pseudomonadales bacterium
TTGATCGCGGGCTGAACCATCTCGCTCGACAGCACCGTGCCGGTGGCTTGCGGGCAGCTGAATTCGAATTGCCCGCGCTTGGTTGCGACGCCGATCGCTTCCTGTTGCGAGCCGGCGAGAAGCTGCTGGTCGGATTGGCAACCGGCGATGCCGATGGTTGCGGCGATGACTGCGAGACCGAGACGAATATTCGACATTCTTTTTCTCCTGATCGGATGGCGGGCGTACTGGATAGTCACGCGGGATTGGGGTGCCGATACTGCCGGAAGCCAGGTGAGGTGCGCAACGTTGCGGAGGCGTCGACGCCAGAACATCTGCTGAGCAAGGGTTGTCTTTGACGCGCGTGCAGACGCATCCTACGCGAGCATCGAGGTTCACTTACCCACGCTCTACCGAACCACGTCAGTCAATCCACGCAGTCAGAGTAAGCACATGAAACAATTCGAAGGAAAAACCGCAGTTGTCACCGGCGCGGCGAGCGGAATCGGTCGCGCGCTCGCCGAGCGTTTCGCGCAGGCGCGCATGCAGGTAGTGCTGGCCGATATCGAGAAGGACGCGCTCGATCGCGCGGTGCAGGAACTGGAACAGCGGCAGCACCGCGTCATCGGCGTGGTCGCCAACACGATGATCCGCGAGTCGGTAGAAGCGCTCGCGAAACGCGCGGTGGATGAATTCGGCAAGGTGCACATCGTCTGCAACAACGCCGGTATCGCGGCGATGGCCGGCGGCATCAAGCCGATCTGGGAAGTGTCGGATCGCGATTGGCAGTGGGTAATGGGCGTGAACTTCTACGGCGTGCTCTACGGCATCCAGGCATTCGTGCCGGGCATGCTTGCGCACGGCGAGGAGGGCCACATCGTCAACACCGCTTCGCTCGCGGGCGTGATGCCGGGCGGCGGCACATACGGTGTGAGCAAGCACGGTGTTCTGTCGTTGACCGAAACGCTGCACCAGAACTTCACGATGATGGGCGCCAAGATCGGCGCATCGGTGCTGTGCCCCGGCTTCGTCAACACCAACATCTTCGATGCGGAGCGCAACCGGCCGAAGGATCTAGCCACCGCACCGGCTGCGGCCGTTCCTGGGATGGCCGAGGTGGCGCGGAACATGCTCGCGGCCGGTAAACAACCCGCCGATGTTGCGGAGATCGTCTTCAAGTCGATTCAGGAGAACCGCTTCTACATCCTGCCGCACCCCGCATGGGATCCGATCGTGCGCGCACGCGTCGATGCGATCCTCGCGCGCGGTGCGCCGATGTCCATCGACATGGAAGACATGATGAAACGGCGCGCGGCCGGCGAGCAGTTCTGACATGAACACCGGGGCGAACGATACGCAATGGGACGTCAAACGTCTGGCGGGTGCATTGGGGGGCGAGGTGCGAGGTATCGACCTTGCTCGCGCAACGGCGGCCGACATCGCGTCGATCGAACGTTTACTGCTCGAACACCTGGTGTTGTTCTTCCCTGCGCAGAATCTGACGATCGATCAGCACGTGGCGTTCGGGCGCAACTTCGGCCAGCTCGAAGGTCACCCGAACCTGAAGAATCCGTTCACGCCGCACAACGAAGTGTTCGAACTCGCCGCGAGCCACGGCG
>CAZLDA010000866.1:0-1594 GCA_964557875.1 uncultured Pseudomonadales bacterium
AGGTGCAGATCTCCAAACCCGGACCGCGCGAAGTGCTGGTGCGCGCCGCCGCGGTCGGCGTCTGCCATTCAGACCTGCACTTCTTCAACGGCACCTACCCTGGGGAACTGCCGGTCATCCTCGGCCACGAAGCCGCGGGCGTCGTCGAGCAGGTCGGTTCCGAAGTGAACTACGTGAAGCCGGGCGATCACGTGATCACGTGTCTGTCGGTGTTCTGCGGTACGTGCGAATACTGTCTGACGGGGCACATGTCGCTGTGTCAGGAACCGGCGTTGCGGCGCGGTGCCGACGAAGAGCCGCGCCTGTCGAAAGGCGGTTCGAAACTGAATCAGTTCGCGAATCTCGGTTCGTTCGCCGAATACATGCTGGTGCACGAACACGCAGTTGCGAAGATCCGTCCTGAAATGCCGCTCGATCGCGCGGCCTTGATCGGTTGCGGGGTAACGACCGGTGTCGGCGCCGTGATCCACACCGCCAAAGTCGAACCGGGCTCCACGGTTGTGGTGATCGGTTGTGGCGGTATCGGCCTGTCGTGCATCAACGGTGCGGCAATTGCCGGCGCCGGACGCATCATCGCGGTGGACACGGTGCCGTCGAAACTCGATCTCGCATTGAAGTTCGGCGCAACGGACGTGGTCAACGCCAAACAGACCGATCCGGTTGCAGCGGTCCGGGAGCTGACTGGCGGCGGCGCGCATTACACGTTCGAGGCGATCGGTCTCAAAGCAACCGCAGAGCAGGCGTTCAAGATGCTGCGCCGTGGTGGTACCGCAACCGTCATCGGCATGATCCCCCCGGGACAGATGGTGGAGGTGCACGGACCCGAACTGCTCAGCGAAAAGAAACTGCAAGGTTCGTTCATGGGTTCGAACAGGTTCCGCGTCGACATGCCGCGCTTCGTCGACTTCTACCTGCAAGGCAAGTTGCACCTCGACGACATGATCTCGCGGCGCATCCAGCTGAAAGACATCAACGATGCGTTCAAGGCACTCGAGACCGGTGAGGTCGCGCGCAGTGTCATCATGTTCAACTGATCGAGGCGTGTAACAAGTGCGTTGGATATCGTTCGAGAAAGCGGGTCGCGCCTCGTATGGCGTAGTCGTGGGCAACGGCATCGTAGACGTCGGCGCGCGCCGGCCAAACGACCGCACCCTGAAGGATCTGTTGGCGAGCGGCGATCTGGCGAAGGCCGGTGCCGACGCGGCAAAGCAGAAACCGGACCACGCGCTCGCCGACGTGAAGTATCTTCCGGTGATCACCAACCCCGACAAAATCCTGTGCGTGGGCATCAACTACAAAGCCCACCAGGAGGAAACGGGGCGCGATCCCACCAGTCATCCGACCATCTTCGTGCGTTTTGCTGCGGCGCAGATCGGCCACGAGCAACCGATGATCCGCCCGAATGAATCGGACCGTCTCGACTTCGAAGGCGAGATTGCGCTCGTCATCGGCAAGCGCGGCCGGCGCATTCCGAAGGCGAATGCACTCGATTACGTGGCCGGTTTCAGCTGCTACAACGACGGCAGCGTGCGCGACTATCAGCGCCACACCACACAGTTCACGCCGGGCAAGAACTTCACAGGTACCGGCGGGT
>CAZLDA010000867.1:0-1586 GCA_964557875.1 uncultured Pseudomonadales bacterium
GCGCCGGCCGACGCGTCGGCGATCTCGTGCATGTAGGTGGCGTCGTAGCCGTACCGGGTTTCGAATCGTCGGATGACGGAATGAAGCAGTGGGCGAATCATCGGAGCGCTCCTGAGTGACCTTTCCCAGTAAGACGAACGATCCCTGCCGATTGTGACCGACGGCGTTCCGGCGCGAGACGGGGCAGGGGATTCGACGCCTCGAGATAACAAGGTAGGATGGCCTTCCTTTTTGGAGGTCACCATGAGTAGAGAAGCCTGGATCATCGACGGCGTGCGTTCGCCGCGCGGCGGCGGCAAGCCCGGTGTGGGCAGCATGAGCCACATCCATCCCCAACGAATCCTCGCGCAGGTGCTGAACGCGCTGAAAGATCGCGTCGGCTTCGATCCGAAAGACGTCGAAGACGTCGTGATGGGTACCGGTTCCGGTGTGGGTGACCACGCGATGGACATTGCGCGGATGTCGGTGCTCGACGCCGGCTGGCCGGTAACCACTCCGGGCGTTTCGTTGCATCGCTTCTGCGGATCGGGCCAACAAGCGGTCACGGTGGCCGCGATGGGCATTCTCGCGGGACACCAGGAATGCGTGATCGGCGGCGGCGTGGAATCGATGTCGCGTCCGGCATCGCTTTCGGTAGACGGCTTCACCGCGAACAACGCGCACCTGTACGCGCAGTATCCGCTCGTGCCGCAAGGCATTTCCGCGGACCTGATCGCCACGCTCGAAGGTTTTACGCGCCAGGATGTGGATGCTCTCGGTGTGTCGAGCCAGACGCGCGCGAAAGCGGCAATTGACGATGGTCGCTTCAAGCGCAGCGTCGTGCCGATCTACAACGACGACGGCACGCTGGCGCTCGACCGCGACGAATATCCGCGACCCGGCACCACCATGGAGAGTCTCGCAGGACTCAACCCTGCGTTCGTGAAGATGGGTGCAATGGTGCCGCCGAACGACAAGCGCACGTTCGATCAGATCTGTCAGGCCGTTTATCCACAGATCAAAGGCGTCAATCACGTTCACCACGCGGGAAACTCGTCCGGCGTCGTAGACGGCGCCAGCGCTGTTCTGTTGGCGTCTCCCGACTATGCCAAGGCACACGGTCTGAAGCCGCGCGCGCGCATCGTGATGAGCGCAACCGCGGGTGCGGAACCGGTAATCATGCTGACGGCGCCCGCGCCGGCCGCAGAGATCTGCCTGAAAAAAGCGGGCATGACGAAGAAGGACATCGATCTGTTCGAAGTGAACGAAGCGTTTGCGGCCGTAGTGTTGAAGTTCAAGCGCGAGTTCGGCATCGACGACGAGCGGCTGAACGTGAACGGCGGCGCCATCGCGCTGGGTCACCCGATCGGTGCAACCGGCGGCATGCTGATTCAGACCGCGCTCGACGAACTGGAACGGCGCGATCTTTCGACGGCGCTCATTGCGATGTGCACCGGCGGCGGCATGGGAACCGCGACGATCATCGAACGGGTATGAGTGTGGAATGGAGCTTCGAGTAACGGCGGGCGTGGGGGAATGTCGGTTCGGACACGCTCGAGCCGTCCTTCTTGTTTGAATCGAGGGGTCGCTCGATCGCGGCCATCCAT
>CAZLDA010000868.1:0-1579 GCA_964557875.1 uncultured Pseudomonadales bacterium
CGCGCACTGGTTGTACATGTCGCTCCGCCGGCTTGGACGGGACGCTGACGCTGCGGCCGTCGCGGCACAGTTCACGCCCCAGATGCGGGTGATCGAGAACGGGACCTACCACCAGCTGATGCTGATGTACCGTGGAATGGTGTCGCCCGATTCGGTCCTGACCGTGGGGCCGAACGGCGAAATGAGCGTGACCGACGCCACCGCCGCATACGGACTCGCGAACTGGCACTGGTACAACGGGCGCCGCGCCGAAGCAGAGCGCACCTGGCGCCGCATCATCGCCGGAGGACAGTGGGGCGCGTTCGGTTACATCGCGGCGGAGACTGAACTCGCGCGACTCCGATAGCAGCTGGAGTGCCGGCTGTGACCATCGTCGTCGAGACTGAGCGCCTCGTCATCCGTCGGTTCGTCGTGGACGACGCGGCATTCATCGTCGAACTCGTCAACGACGCCGACTGGATCCGCTACATCGGTGACCGCAACATCAGGACAGTCGCAGACGCCGTCGGGTACCTCGAGCGGGGCCCGATGGACTCATACGTGGTACACGGGCACGGTTTGTGGCGCGTGGAGCTGCGCGCAAACGCAACGCCCATCGGGATGTGCGGATTGCTCTGGCGCGACTGGCTCGCCGATCCCGACATCGGCTTTGCCTTCCTGCCGGCGTTTCGTGGCGCCGGCTATGCGACCGAATCGGCGCGCGCCGTGCTGCGCCACGCCGGCGAAACGCTGCAGATGCCTCGCGTCGCCGCGATCGTGTCGCCGGAGAATGCGCGATCCATCACTTTGCTCAAATCACTCGGCATGACGCGGGCGGGGCAGGTGCGTCCGCCCGGCAGCGACCGCGATGTTGAACTCTTCGCGATGAACCTCAGGGAGCAATGATGCGATACGCCGCCTTCCTGCGCGCGCTGAATGTCGGCGGGCATACCGTCAAGATGGATGCGCTGAAGAAAATTTTCGAATCGCTCGGCTTCAAGAACGTTGAGACGTTCATTGCGAGCGGCAACGTCGTGTTCGAAACCGCATCGAAGAACGCCGCGTCACTCGAGAAGAAGATCGCCGCAGCGCTCGAGGCCAGGCTCGGCTACGAGGTCGCGTCGTTTTTGCGCACGTCGGCCGAGCTCGCCGAGCTCGCGGCGTACACGCCCTTCAAGGGACTCGATGACGCGCCGACTTTCGTGGTCGGCTTTCTGCACACTCCGCTGGATGCGGCGGCGGTCAAGCGGTTGATGGCCGTGAGCTCGAGGGCGGACCGGTTCCACGTGCGCGGGCGTGAAATCTGGTGGCATTCGACGAATTCGCAGGCCGATTCGACGTTTTCGAACAAGGCGTTCGAGAAACTCGTCGGCGCCCGGACGACGTTTCGCAACGTTCGCACGGTGCGGAAGATGGCCGCGAAGTGGGGGAGCTGACCTCGCTCAGCGGCGCGCGGCCGCCGTCATCGCCCGCTCGATCTCGATGGCGCGCTTCGGCGCTGCCGCCGACAGGTTCTCCCGCCCCGTCGGCGTGACGAGAACCATATCCTCGATCATGATCGCGATCTGCTTTTCGGGGATGTAGATCTTCGGCTCGATGG
>CAZLDA010000869.1:0-1575 GCA_964557875.1 uncultured Pseudomonadales bacterium
GCGCCGAGTGTCACCAGAACGTCGCAACGGGCGGCGCGAGCCAGATCGCGGAACACCGCACCGGACATTTGAACGGCGATCAGTTCTTCGAATCGCCGGGCGGCTCGTTGATTCAATCGCGTGCGACGTATCCCGAGATCGTAGAGCGGGTGAATTTCGAAGACGACGTGCGCACGTTCAGGTTGTCGACGAACACGCTGGGTAACGGTTACGTCGAGGCGGTTTCGAACGACACGATCATCGCAATCCGCAATGCACAGCCCGCAGCCATGCGCGGTTCAATCCTGGAAGTGCCGGTGCTGGAAGCAAACGGCGCTTCGCGAATCGGGCGTTTCGGCTGGAAGAATCAACACGCGAGTCTGCAATCGTTTGCAGCGGATGCGTATCTGAATGAAATGGGTATCACGAGCCCGACCTTCCCCGAGGAAAACACATCGAGCGGGGAAGACGTGAGCCACGGAACGAAATACGACACGGTGGCCGATCCCGAAGACGACGGCGTGGATGTAGTTGCCTTCGCCGACTTCATGCGTTCGACGAAGGCACCTTCGCGAGGTCCGATCACCGCCGACGTCCAAGCCGGCGATCGGTTGTTCACGCAAATCGGCTGTGCAACGTGCCACGTGGCAACCATGGTTACGGCGCGTGCGGGAACGCTGATCAACGGCGGCGCATTCAAAGTGCCGGCTGCGCTCGGCAACAAGATCATCCATCCCTACAGCGATTTCCTGCTGCACGACATCGGCACCGGTGACGGCATTCCGTTCCTGCCGACAGCGCAATACGCGGCAACCGCGAATCAGATGCGGACCGCTCCATTGTGGGCGTTGCGTACGCGCAACCGACTGATGCACGACGGCCTGTCGTTCACGTTCCAGGAAGCGATCGCCCGGCACGCAGGACAGGCCGCAGGTGTTACAGATCGCTACAACAGTTTGACTGAGGCGCAGAAGGCGCAGGTATTGAAATTCCTCGATTCCCTGTGACACGAACCCCGGGACAGGATTGATGATGATCGGTGATTTTGCTTGGCTGAAACGTGTATCGCTGTTTGTAGTACTTGCGCTGGGTTGCGCGACGGTAGCCGACGCCGCGCAATCGTTGAACGAAGTTCTAGGGCCGAACTTCACGCTGGCACCACAGGCGAATCTGCGGCCGGAACGTCCGCGTCCCGCACAAGACGCAGCGGAAGCGCTGCTGCGGTGGAACAGGATTGCGGTGGATGCGAGCGGCATCGATCACACACCGGTGACTGCCGGCGAAACTCGGAGATACGGGGAGCAGCTCGGTCCGGGACGTGCGAGCAGGGCAATGGCGATGGTGCACATCGCGATGTTCGATGCCGTCAACGCGATCATTCCGAGATACAAGCCGTATTCGCGGTTGACACCGCCGCCGGTGTTGACGTCGATGCGCGCTGCGATCGCGCAAGCAGCGCGCGACTCGCTGGTTGCGGCGTTTCCTTCGCAGACCTCGCGCTTCGACGATCTTCTCGATGAAGATCTTTCCATCATCCCCGACAGCCGCGCTAAGGCGAACGGCATTGCGCTGGGTCGGCAGAGCGCGGCGGTGATG
>CAZLDA010000870.1:0-1573 GCA_964557875.1 uncultured Pseudomonadales bacterium
TGATAACGGCCGATCAATGGCGCGGTGATTGCCTCTCCGCAGTCAATCACCCCGTAGTGCGTTCGCCGAACCTCGATGCACTCGCGGCCGAGGGAGTGTTGTTCGAGTGGCACTTCGCGAACGCCGTTCCATGCGGACCCAGCCGCGCCTGTCTGCACACCGGCATGTATCTGCACAATCACCGATCGGGCACGAACGGTACGCCACTGGACCGGCGCTTCACGAACTGGGCGCTCGAATTGCGCCGCGCCGGCTACGATCCGGCGTTGTTCGGTTACACGCATACCGCGCCCGATCCGCGCTATATGACGAGCGACGATCCGCGGCTCGGCACCGATGAAGGCATCCTTCCCGGCATCACACCCGTGGTCGACATGGCCACGCACTGCGGTCCGTGGCGCGACTGGCTGAAGCGGTTCGGCTATCGGGTTCCCGAGGATCACGGTGCTACGTACGGACAGCGCGTTGCAAACCACACCGACGCCGCGGTGCCGCGGCCGTCGCTGTATTCACCAGAACACACCGACACGTGGTTTCTCGTGCAGAGCGCGATGGACTACATCGCAACTCATGCAGGGAATCACGCGCAGAGCGATCCGGGTTGGGCGGTGCATCTCTCCGTGCGCGCGCCGCACCCGCCCTGGGTAGCCGCGCAACCCTACAACGCGCGTTATCCGCTGCGCTCATTGCCGGCGCCGATTCGACGCAGCGACGTAGAAGCCGAGAGTGCGTTACATCCGTGGCTCGCAGCGCAACTGCATTCGGAGCGTCACGCGTCGCACGCCGATGATCTGCGGCACCGCATGTTGCAGGCCAGCTACTACGGCCTGATGTCCGAAGTGGACGACAACATGGGCCGGTTGTTCGCGCACCTCAAATCGCTGGGCCAGTGGGACGACACGCTGATCGTGTTCACGTCTGACCACGGCGAGCAGATGGGCGATCACTGGCAATACGGCAAGGCGGGGTTCTTCGATCAGTCGTATCACATTCCGATGATCATCAAAGATCCCAACGGCGTGAAGCAGGGGCGGGTTTCTGCGTTTACCGAACACGTCGACGTGATGCCGACAATCCTCGAATGGCTCGGCTTAGAGACGCCGAGGCAGTGCGATGGTCGAAGCCTGCAGAGTTTCCTGCATGGCCGCGCGGCGCCCGAAGACTGGCGCACGGAAGCGCACTGGGAATACGACTTCCGCGATTCCGGCTACGAGCAGTCGCTGGGGCTCACGCTCGACACCTGCTCGTTGAACGTGGTGCGCGGGCTCGAAACGAAATACGTGCATTTCGCCGATCTGCCGCCGTTGCTGTTCGACCTGCGCAACGATCCTGGCGAGCTGGTCGATCTCGCGCAGGACGAGCGTCAGCAACTGCGCATGGCGGACTATGCACGCCGTCTGCTCTCGTGGCGCATGCGGCTCACCGACAAGACGCTGAGTCACCTGCGCGTTACGCCGCAGACCGGCTTGATGGATTTGAACGAACGGGGATCTCTCAATTGAAAGGGGATCCCTCTATTAAAAGGGGAAGAAGGGCATGACCGATCTGAAAGGCAAGGTAGCGTTCATCACCG
>CAZLDA010000871.1:0-1569 GCA_964557875.1 uncultured Pseudomonadales bacterium
CTGCTCTTCTGCCTTCTGGCCGCCTTGGCCTGGCTGACTCCCTTGCTCACGGGCCAGTTGCGGCCGCGGCTCGGCGTCGGTTCGTGTGTCTCTTCGGCCTGATTCAGAATCTCGTTGGTGCGGCCGAGCGACACGACTGCCTTTCCTGAGTCGGTCAACACGCGGCCGAGTTGCCGCACCGGCCAGATCACCATGCCTTCGTACGTCAGGAACGCGAACAGCGTGCCCACCGAGATGCGGCCTTCGATGATCGCGAACGCGCCGGCGGCGAGTACGAGGCCGATCTGCATCAGCGAGAAGAAATCGGCGGTGCCCCAATAGCGGCCCATCAACGTGATGAGGCGGTTGTTGAGGTCGCGGTGGATGCGATTCTTCTCGGCGAATTTCGCGATCTCGTATTCCTGCCGGGCGAACGCGCGTACTACACGAATACCGGTGAGGTTCTCCTGCAGCACGCTGGTCATGGCCGCCTCCGCTTCGTCGGTTACCTGGAACACCTGCTGCACCTTGTGGAAGAAGATGTAGGCGAAGAGTCCGATGAACGGAATCAGACACAACGACACCCACGCGAGGCGCGTGTCGAGCCAGAACAGAATCGGCGTTACGGTGAGGATCAGCAGGATGGAGCGGCCGATCTCCACCACGTCGCTCGAAAGGAATACGCGCAACGTTTCGACGTCGGAGCTGCAGCGCTGAACGAGGTCGCCGGTGTCGGAGTCGTCGTAGTAGCCGGCGCGCAGGTCGTGCAAGTGGCGATACAGCGTTTCGCGCAGGCGGCGCACGATTGCCTCGGATGCGATCGCAGACCAGCGGCCGCGCACGTACTGGAACACACCGCCGACGCCGGTCACCGCAATGGCGAGTACGGCGGACAGCAGCAGGTACCAGGCAAATGCGTTCTGCGACGCGAATGTCTCTTCCAGCCATTGCGACGGGGCAACCAGTAGCGGCGTACCGAGCGCGACGTCCTTCGCCACCACCACGTCGATCGCATACTTCGCGATCAGCGGCGCGCCGAACATGCAGAGGTTTGCCACCGCCATCGTGACGATGGCACCGGAGTAGCGAACGCGCTGCCCGGTGGTGACGGCCCAGAGATTGTCGTGTTTCGCGTGTGCCATGATCCGTCCTGAGTCTTTTTAGACAGAGCGGGTTCAGTGCAACTTCTTGGAAAAAGAAACCCGCTCGCTTCAAACGATGAGCAGGCCTTGCGAGGGTCTAAGGACTCTTCGAAAGAGTCGGATCAGCTCGGGCAGCTCACCTGCGCGCGTAATGTCCGATGTCGATGAGCTGCATATCTTTCCGTCCTTTCGTCAAACCCTTCTTCAAACAAGAAGGCCCCGGGCGGGGATTTGTGGGTTCGAATGGGCGCGCAGTGTACTCCGCTGAACGATGACTGCAAGAGGCGGAGAGCGCCGTTGGCTGCATCCAGTCGCACCGCTCGTCGAACGGCTCGCCAACGGCTTGCGAACGGCTTGCCAACGGCTCGCCGAACGGCTCGTCAAAACTGCCTTGTCATTCGCGCACGAACTTGTCGATGAATCGATCCGTGTGACCACGCACGGCCTC
>CAZLDA010000872.1:0-1569 GCA_964557875.1 uncultured Pseudomonadales bacterium
CTCTGGTGACCGTCAGTTCTATGTCAGCCAGGAGACGGAATACATCTCGCACGAACTGCAGTTCTTCAACGACTGGACCGACAGCCTGACGACGACCACCGGCTTGTTCTACTACAAGGCGGCGATCACTCAGCGCGGCGACTTCTACAACTCGAACGACTTGAACCCTGGCGCGACACCCGGAGTGTGCTGTGCACCGGGCCAAAGCAAGTTCGTCTCGAACTTCAACTACGCGGCCGCGGCACCGATCGCCGCAACGGCTCCGGGTGCAGCGGCAGCGGCATTCATGGGTTTCGTGCCGAAGGTCGATATGTTCACTGCGAAGCAATCGGGCTTGGCAGCGCGGGGCGGCGTTCCTTCCGGACTGCCGGCATTGAACAACGCGTTCTGCTTCCCGGTGCCGTTCAACGGCAACCCGTTCCAGCTGTGTGCAGGACAATGGGCGGCGGACAACGGAGACAGGGTTGCTCATGGTCCGATCACCTACGGCACGAACCTGGAATACCAGACGCGCAGCGAGCGCGAAGCGTTCGCGATTTACTCGCAGAGCGTCTACACGATCAACGAACACTTCGCATTGACGTTGGGTGCACGTTGGGCGCGTGACCAGCTGCACGGTGAAGAGAATCTGTTCACGTACGTCGAGAACCTGGGATTCGCCGGCGGTGATCTCCCGTCGGCGCAGTTGACCGCGATGAACGTCGCGATCGGTGCGATGGACGCCAACGGCCAGATCCTCGACTACAACAATCTGCGCACCGCCGGGCTACCTGTGACCGAGTCGCTGTGGCGCCAGTTGTATCGCAAGGACGATGCGGTTACCGGTCGGATCAACCTCGACTGGACGCCGAACGACAAAGACCTGATCTACGCGTCGGTAACGACGGGATATCGCGCAGGCGGGTTCAACCTGGTGTTCTTCAGCCAGAACGCGAAGTACCAACCGGAGAACCTGACGGCGTACGAGATCGGCTACAAAGGCGAGATTCTCGACGGAACGATGCAGGTGAACTCCGCGATCTACTTCTACGACTACAAACACGTGCATACGTTCGCGGCGAGCCCGTCGGCATTGGGCGGATCGTCGACCAGTGTGTTCGCCGTTCCGGCCGCACAACTGTACGGATGGGACACCGACGTGCTCTGGCTGGTGAACCAGCGGATTACGTTGGGTATAGCGGGAAGCTACACGCACAGCGAGTACACCGACGATTTCGACATCATCGACACGACGAATCCATCGCGTCCTGAGAGCCTATTCGACCCGCTCGCGATACCGCTCAACATCAAAGGCAACCAGATGTTGCGCGTGCCGAAGTACAAGGCTGATGCGTACGCCCAGTATGCGTGGCCGGTTCCTGGCGATCGCGGAACATTGACGATGCTGGTCGACTATTCCTACATCGACAAAGTGTCGTTCTCGCAGTTCGAACTGGACATCGACAAGGCCGATTACTACACGCGGGCCGATGCGCGGTTGACGTGGCTGTCGGCGGACAGCAACTGGACGGTTGCGGCGTTCTGCAACAACGTGTTCGACGACATCGGTATTCGGCAGATCGAAGCCAG
>CAZLDA010000873.1:0-1070 GCA_964557875.1 uncultured Pseudomonadales bacterium
CATACGTGATGGTGGTACTGCTGCACAGGCCGGCCACAGAGTATGGTCTTTACTTCATGTTGGTGGCAGGTGGCTTCATGCTCGGCAATTTCGCGTCGGTACGTTTGACGGACCGCTACTCGACGCTGTCGCTGATGACCGCGGGCATGCTGATCGCGCTCACCGGGGTGCTTGTCACCATTGCGTTCGCAGCCGCGGGAAAGCTCGAACCGCTGACACTTTTCCTGCCGATGATGCTGGCGCAATTCGGTCAAGGTGTAGGACTTCCCAACGCCCAGGCAGAGGTGATCAACGTGTTCCCACTGCGCGCCGGAACGGCTTCTGCGCTCACCAGCTTCTCTCAGATGATGCTCGCCGCGATCGCAAGCCAGACGCTCGGCGTGCTGCAAAACGGCACGCCGTGGCCGCTGTTGACGCTGATGTTGTTCGGCGTGATCGGCGCCTTGACAGCTGTTACGGTGGCTCGGAGCATGCGAACGAACGAAGGGTTGCGCGATGCGGTTCAGTGACTTCGTCATCTATCACGCGCTGCAGGAGAACAATCGCTGCCTGCACCTGCTGTCCGCATACCCCGCGCCGCTGTCCGATACGTCGGTCCACAGTCTTCGCATTGGCGTTAAACGCCTTCGGGCCAGCTGGCGGCTTCTGCAACGCGAAGTACCCGAAGCGCTGTTCAACGACGCCGAAGCGCGTTTGACGGCAATTCACCGGACTCTGGCACCGGCGCGTGACGAGCAAGCCGTGCTGACGATGGCGCGTGGTCTTGCGGCCAAGACCTCGAAAAAGAAGACTCACGCGGCGCTCACGATCGTTGCGAATACGCTCGGCGAACACGTGGCAGGACCGATCACGCGCGCGGCAATGGATCAGGTATCCGACGGATTTCAGCAGGAGTCCGGTGTGTGGCGCGACCTCGATGTGGAAACGCTTCATGATGCGCGTCTGATCGAAGGTTTCGTACGCTCGTACCAGCGCGGCCGTCGCATCGGACGCCGCGTTGTCGAGCACGACGATGCGGCATTGTTGCATCGTTGGCGGCGTTGGGCGAAGAACGCGTTCTATCAGCTCGA
>CAZLDA010000873.1:1080-1563 GCA_964557875.1 uncultured Pseudomonadales bacterium
ACATGATTCGTCCGGTGCTATGCGCCGGTAACCGCGCCCGCCGCTGGTACCTCGGCGGTCTCGGCGATGCGCTCGGTAAGCACCACGACCTGTTGCTGCTGCGCGCCCGGATCGGTGATGTGATGCTCGATGAAGCCGACCGTCTCCGCGTGGAAGGCACTCTCGAAGCCGGCCTCGCGACCTACCGCGACCGCGCCCGAAAGCTGCACCCCTACATCTACGCGGAAAAAGGCGCCGCCTTCGGACAAGCGGTCACCGAAGACATCGCACGTTTGTCATTCGACAACGTGGTGGTGTTGCCGCGTTCTGCGTGAGCTTCGATTCGCGGCGGACGTGTGTCGTGCCTGAACGCGCGCAACGCGCGCGTTCATCTTCCCCAAAACGAAGACGCGACTCGTGATGCAGAGGTGACGGCTGATCGGTGCGGCGGGGCATAAGCGGCCATGGATGGCCGCGCCTGAGCGACCACGGACGGCTAGAGCG
>CAZLDA010000874.1:0-1562 GCA_964557875.1 uncultured Pseudomonadales bacterium
ATGAGGAGACCGTATCGGCCAGGACCACCGAGGTCGACGGACACGACGCAATCTCGAACGCTCGAGCACCGAATCGGCGTCGCGGCCTCGCC
Organism: uncultured Pseudomonadales bacterium; assembly: GCA_964557875.1. Classification (GTDB taxonomy): domain Bacteria; phylum Pseudomonadota; class Gammaproteobacteria; order Pseudomonadales; family Azotimanducaceae; genus DATJGR01. The sequence goes on from CAZLDA010000874.1 coordinate 93, forward strand.
ACGGGCGGCAGAGAAAACGTGCACGACCACATCGATCGCGGTGGGACCTGCTGCTGCGCACGCGGTGTCGGTTCCATAGCGACCCGCGACGGGATCATCGCAATCGACGCGCAGGTCTGAGACGCGGATGCTCGTAGTCGTTCCCGGAGCGTCGGCCGACTCGAACTCGATCCATGGCTGCGAGACCGACCAGGTCGCATCGGCGCGCACAGACACGAACGCCAGCGCGGCGCTCGAAAACATGACGGTCACCAACGCAGCAAGAAGCGCTGGCAAGGCCGGGCGACGCATGTGGGGCGAATTCATCGCGCACCTCCCGGTAGGCGGTACTCCGAGTATCGAGCGAGGTATTCGGTAGTCACGATCTCTCGTGTGGCGGGATCACAGAGAAGCATCGCTGTCGTGCGCTGCATCTCTCGGCGCTCGCCGGCTTCGACCGGCGCGCCGTGTCCATCGGCGGGGCGCATGAACTCTATGAGGGACCTCAGCGGTACGTGCCTGTGAGGCGAGCTGCGGCGCAGCGCCCGCACGAACTCGCGCTCCGTACGCCGCTGCGACGAGGTTCGCCGCGCGCGCGTCCCGCGTCGCACACGAGCGCAGTCGACACCCAACTCGCGACCACAATCCCGGTCACCGTCGTCGTCATCGACCTCTCGCTCATCGTCATCATCGTCATCGCGGGGTCCCCCGCCAGCTCGCGCAGCTTGTGACAGCTGGCTCGTATCCTGCTGCGGTGTGCACGCATAAAGCACAAGGGCCAGAATCACACAGACCGGTAGAGTACGCATCGCCGGATCGTCTCGCCGCGCGAGAAGCCTGTCAATGCCGACGCGATGGAACTACGCTGTTTGCGTCTCCGCGCGCATCACAGTCGAGTGCGCGTAATCCCGCACAACTGTGTTGTCTTGATTGTGTGACACTCGAGTCTGTCGAACAGCCGATCGATAGACCAAGGACCAGACTGGCCACTAGCCCGGATCATTCACCGGGACCACGCGGGATGGGTAGCGGGGTTCGTGTCGGAAATCGTAATTGAGTCGGAAATTTTCGGCCGGCGCGGGTGGTTCTCATCGGTGAAGAACCTGATGGGAGACCGCCCGTGCCGACGACAGACTGTATTCCTCAACTGACGCTTGGATTTCACCCGAACAAGCCGATCGAAGTGGCCTTCGACGCCCCCGAGACGTCGAGTGACGGCGGGCTGTTGCTGCTTCGTCAAGTCGACGAGCAGCTCGGTCTGACCGCGGCGATCGCGGAGTGCGTGCGTGACGAGCGCGACCCGTACGCGGTGGTGCACACGCGATGCGAGCAAGTGCGGCAGCGCGTCTACCAGATCGCGATGGGCTACGAGGACTGCAACGACGCCGATTCACTGCGGCACGACCCGTTGTTCAATCTGACGTGCGACCGGCTGCCGAGTGATCGAACGTGGCTGTCGTCGCTGCCGACGCTTTCACGCTTCGAGCATGC
>CAZLDA010000875.1:0-1558 GCA_964557875.1 uncultured Pseudomonadales bacterium
ATGGTCGCCCGCGAAGAGCGAGTGCTGGCATCGCGGGTACCACGAGCGCTGAACACCGCCAAATACGTCGGGTAGCACGTCAGCGATCGCCTCAGGTCCGAACGATGTCTGCACTGGCCCAACGGGCCGCTTCCACACAAGCAACCAGGCTACGACGCCGCCCTCAAACCCGATAGGCACCCCACCCCATCGAGCACCGCATCGAGCTCCTTCGACGCAGCACTCGCGTACTTCTCACGCAACACAGCAAGCGAGCGCGCGTGGTATTTCTGCGGCTTCTGCATCCACGTTTGTCCGTCAAGCGTGACGGTGAACGATTCCGCGCCGCTCGCGATGGCGGCGGCGTTGGCGGCGCTCCACGGCAGGAACAGCGGCCCGACGATCGTGCTGAGGAGCGGTTGCAGAGTGGGGGCCAGCGTTTTCCATTCGGCGAATTCGCCCTCGGCGCGTGGCCAAAGCATGCGTTGAATCCAGGCGAGTAGCGCCGGGGCGCGTCCCTGGATGAGTGCACCCGCGGTCGGGTCGGTCCACGCACAGTACAGTTGTGCCCACAGCCCGAAATCGCCGAACGCGGGTCGGTCGCCGAACAGATACGGATGTACCGCAAAATGCGCGTCGAGCAGGTCGATCGCGCGTTCGAACGAACTCTCGATCTGCGCCGCTGTGGTCTCGTTGGAGCCGACGAACCAGACGCGGTCGACCATACGGCCGCGGATCTGTGCGGTGGTCTCGGCATGTTGGCGTTCATCCGCGCGCGGCTGCATCTGCCGGGCGATGCGCCCTGCTGAACTCAGTTGGTCGACGTCGCGCGCCCATCGGTAGTGGAACATCCACTTGTTGCCCCACTCGTCGCCGAACTCTTCGAGCAGCACCGACAGGAACGCAAGCGTCGGGTTTGCGGGATGTACGCTCGGTTGCGGATGCACAGCCTCCACACGTTCCATGATCGGCGTCGAATCCTGAATGCCTTCGTCGTCGGGTGTTACCACCAGCGGAATCAGCGGCAGCTTGGCGTGCTTCTGGTAGTCCGCCTGGTTCGATGCGTTGCGCATCAGCCACTGATGAGGCAGACCTTTGTACCGAAAGTACGAACGCACCTTCACCGAATACGGAGACATCTCCGAGCCGTAGATTCGAAACGGTGTCTGTGTCGCCATGACTCCACCTCCAGGTTGCAGGGCGCATTGACTTATTGCTGCCGCGATAAGTCAATGCGCGTGCCATTGGAGGATGCCCGCCGAGTGTTGTTCAACTCGTTTCCATTCATCTTTGCATTTCTGCCGATCACGGTGCTGGGTTACGAGCTGTTGCGACGCCACGGATCGCGGCGCGCGACTCATCTGTGGCTGATTGCGGCATCGTGCGTGTTCTACGCGTACTGGAATGCGACGTTCCTCGCTCTGCTGTTCCTGTCGATCGTCGTGAACTTCGCCATCGGCCGCAAACTACAGGCGATCGCGCGCGACGGCGGAATGCCGTCGCGCCTGTGGCTGGTCGTCGGACTGTCGTGGACTCTTGCGCTGCTCGGCTATTTCAAGTACGCGAATTTCTTCATCGA
>CAZLDA010000876.1:0-1547 GCA_964557875.1 uncultured Pseudomonadales bacterium
AGCTGTCTCCTTAACGGCCCCGGTCTGCGGGGCGATTGTTAGCCGCTATATTGGCGCTCGACGCGAAACTTCAACCGTCAGTTGGCAGATCCGGCCGGGGATTTGGCCACGATCACCATGGCGGGACGAACCAGTCGTCCGTTCAAGGTATAGCCCTTCTGAAGTACCTGCAGCACCGACCCGGGTTCCGCCGTATCGCTTTCCACCATGCTCACCGCCTGATGCGCATTCGGGTCGAATGGCTCACCGACGGGATCGACCTGAACCAGGTTCGAGCGCGCCAGCGTGTCCACGAACAGCTTCAGCGACAGCTCGACGCCGTCCGCAATCGCAGCAACCGCTCCGTCGCGCTCCGTCGAGCGCGCAGAATCGACCGCGCGTTCGAGACTGTCGACAACCGGCAGCAGGTCGTTGCCGAAACGCTCCAGCGCGAACTTATGTGCGTTTTCCACGTCGCGCTGGCTGCGGCGACGAACGTTCTCGATCTCGGCCTGCGCCCGCAGCGCCTGATCGCGGGCCTGTTCGGCCGCTGAACGCGCAGTCTCGAGCGCGGCTATCAGTTCATCGACGGTCCGCGGCGTGGGCTGATCGTCTACCCCGTCGGTCGGCGTATCCTGCTCCGGCGATTTGTCTTCGGACATGTACGGCAAAGCTCCAAGCTGGCGCGGCTTTCGTTAATGGGGGCTCGATCTCGATTTCCAACCCGGCGAATGCCCGTTCCCGGGCGCCTTCCGCGAATCGGTTTGAAGGCGGCTCAGGTGTGGTCGAGCGCTGCGCCGAGCACGCGCGCGGTGACGTCGACGATCGGAATGACCCGCTGATACGCCATTCGCGTCGGCCCGATCACCCCGAGCACTCCCGCGACCACTCCGTTCACCCTATAAGGCGCGGTGACGACACTGTAGTCACCGAGTACTTCGTAGCCCGACTCGTCGCCGATGAAGAGCTGAATGCCCTCCGAATCGAGGCACCGGTCGAGCAGGTGCAGGATGTCGCGTTTGCGCGAGAACGCATCGAACAGGCGTCGCATCGCTTCGTGGTCGTTCGGCGCATTCAGCAGATTCGTTTCGCCCGTGACGATGTAGCCGTTCGCAGCGACGCCGTCGGGTTCGACATCGAACACCTTCGTCGCCATGTCGAGCGTCATCTGCATCATGCGGTCCACATTGGCCTTGTCGGCCTGCATGCTCTCGACCAGCGCCGTGCGAATATTCAAGAGCGACGACCCGGCGAATTCGCGATTGATGTAGTTCGCGGCCTGCACCAGTTCGCTTTCGCTGTACTCGCGGTCGGTATGAATGACGCGGTTCTGCACGTCGCGCTCGTTGATGACCAGGATCACCAGCACGCGATTCGCGGTCAGCGGCAGAAACTCGACCTGACGCAGCAGCACCTGTTCTTTACGCGGCAGCGTAACGACCCCGGCCATGCTGCTGATTTCGGCGAGCAGACCAGATGCGAGTTCGACGAGCCGCGACGGCGCGAGGTCTGGATTGAGGCCATCGCGCAGCATCTGCACGCTGCTGCGCCCGAGCGGCTGAACTGAG
>CAZLDA010000877.1:0-1546 GCA_964557875.1 uncultured Pseudomonadales bacterium
GCGCTCGCGGTTCTAAGCGCGTTGTTTCCCGCGCTTCGCGCGCGGCGTCTGACGATCGTCGAAGCACTGGCAGGACATTGACATGAGCACACTCCGGCAAGCCGCTGCGATCACCGCAATCAACCTGCGCAGCATTCCGCAGCGCCTCGGCACATCGCTCGTCATCTGTGTCGGTATCGCGGGCGTAGTCGCGGTACTGATCACGGTGCTCGCAATGTCGACCGGCCTGCAGTCGACCATCGCAAGCGCGGGGCAGCCCGATCGCGCCATCGTGTTGCGCGGCGGCGCGATCGCGGAAGCGTTGTCGACGATCACACGCGACGACCTCATCGCGATAGAAGCGGCGCCCGGCGTCGCGCGCACTGCTGCCGGCAAACTCGCGATATCGCCGGAAGCGTTGCTGTCGGTGAATCTGCCGCGCGCGAGCGACGGCCAGCCGAGCGCCATGTCGGTGAGGGGCATCACGTCGATTGCCACCGACGTGCGTCCGGAGATCACACTGATCGAAGGCCGCATGTTCAAACCGGGACTTCATGAAATCGTGGTGGGTAAGTCCACACGCGATCAGTTCGCGCATCTCGAGGTCGGCGACGTTGCGAAGTTCTACAACGGCGACTGGACCGTGGTCGGCCGCTTCGAGAGTCACGGCGACGTGCACGAATCGGAAGTGATCACCGACGCGGAAACGCTGATGTCTGCCGCAAACCGCACCGTGTTCAGCAGCGTTACCGTCAAGCTCGACTCGCCGCAATCATTCGACGCGTTCAAGCAGGCGCTGCAGCAGAATCCGATGCTGAAGGTCGACGTGCAACGCGAAAGCGAATACTACGAAGGCCAGTCGAAGGGTATTTCCACGCTGCTCGGCATCGTGGCAAACACGGTCGGCGCGATCATGGCCATCGGGGCGCTGTTCGGCGCACTGAACACGATGTACTCAGCTGTCAGCGCGCGCACCGTCGAAATCGCAACGCTGCGCGCCGTCGGTTTCGGCTCGTGGCCGGTCGTCGCGTCGGTGTTGATCGAAGCGCAGGTGCTTGCCCTTTCCGGCGCGCTGGTCGGAGGCGCGATCGCGTGGGTTGCGTTCAACGGCAACACCTTCAGCACCGGCGGAACGCTCGGGCAGGTGACACTGCGCCTGCACGTCGGCGCATCGCTCATCGCGCTCGGCATCGTGTGGGCCGCCGTGATCGGCTTCATCGGCGGGCTGTTCCCGGCGATTCGCGCAGCGCGCACGTCGGTTGCGGACGCTTTGCGCGTGGTTTGAGTCGACAACGACCTACCTCGAGCGGGGTTAACCGCCACCTGCATCGAGTCGACATTGCGCCGATGCTGGTCAACCGTACAGCCGGCGAACAGCTTCATGCCGCCCAAAGTTCGCGACCTGCTGGCGGAACTGCGTCGTGCCGGATTCATAGACCGCGGCGGGCGCGGCAGCCATCGCAACTTGGTTCACCCCAACGTGATCAGACCCGTGACATTGTCCGGACGTCTCGGGATGATGCACATCCGTATCAAGTGCGAATGGTCCGGAACGCCATTCAGGATG
>CAZLDA010000878.1:0-1544 GCA_964557875.1 uncultured Pseudomonadales bacterium
GCCGATGGCGATGCAGATGTACAAGACGAGCATGTGCAGGCCGTACTGGTCATTGCTAATGGCTGTCGCGCCGGGCGCAAGATTGAGTTCGTCCGCCCAAACGCCACCGGCGCAGCCCGCGATGGAAAACCCCACCAGAACGCGCATAAGAAAATTCATGTTCACCTTGGTACCTTGCTCTTGGATTGCAAACAATCGACGGCGCCCGTCTCGATCGAGCATCACTTCGTTATTGGGGTGAATCCACCGATCGACTCCGAACCGCGGCCGGGCCGGTATTCACTCAGGGAATGCGCACCACCATCGTTTTGGCTCGGGGTTCGTAGCGACCTCTTGAGCCTGCCGCGGCTTGCAGCATATGCAATCGGAAAATCAAGCCGCAAAAAACGGCGTGATTATAGCGATAGCGGCGCGGTTTGGAACCTCGATAAACCCCTTATTGCCGCAACACATCAGACAGTCGATCGACCAAAGAGGGCTCGGATCCGGCGGTCAATCACTCGGTCGTATCCGAACCGTTGCGCTTCGAAATCCGGATGATCGTCGCGCCTTGCTCGCGCTCATCATCGTGCATCGATTCGCGGTGGCCACACGCTACACACCGCTGCGTACGACCGTCAGGAGCTTCTTCGACGACGATCCTGTCGACCTCGCCGCACTCACGGCACCGCGCACCGGCAATGAACCGCGCGCGCTTCACGAGTCGCGCAGCTCGGCCAGGACAGCGCTGCTATCCGGCCGTACGCCATTGAACAGCGCGAACGCTTCAGCCGCCTGTTCAACCAGCATGCCAAGGCCGTCGACCGCTTGCGCCGCACCGTGCTCACGCGCCCATGCACAGAACGGCGCTGCGTTTTCGCCATACACCATGTCGTACACGAGAGCCCGCTCGATGGCGCGCGCCCCCACCTTCGGCAACGAACCCGCCAGTCCGGCCGATGTTCCATTGATGACGATATCGAAAGGGCGATCGAGCGCGTCCGGACTCACCGCAATAAGCCGCGGATCTTCGAATCGATCGACCAGCGCCTGCGCCTTCGCGTTGGTTCGATTCGCAACGGCTACGCAGCTCGGACTCGCTCCAAGCAACGGGCCAATGATTCCTCTAACGGCGCCACCAGCACCGATAATCAGCACGCGCTTCCCTTTCAGATCGCACCCCAGGTTGGCCGTTAGGTCACGCACCAGCCCGATCCCATCAGTGTTGTAGCCGCGGTACTCTCCTCCGGATGCCACAATCGTGTTGACCGCTCCGGCGGAGCCGGCGTACTCGTCGCAGGATGTTACCCAATCGAACGCTGCCTCCTTAAAGGGCAGTGTTACGTTCGCGCCGCTGCCACCGGCCGCGAAGAACGAGTGGAGCGTCCTAACAAATCCATCGAGGGGCGCAAGCAGCGTTTCGTATTGCACATCGCGGCCAGTCTGCAGGCCAAACATGCGGTGGATGCGCGGCGACAAGCTGTGGGCGACTGGGTTGCCGATAACCACGAACCGGCGCGTCATCGAACGCGCGCTCCGGACACTGCGTCACGAATGCGGCTTGG
>CAZLDA010000879.1:0-1532 GCA_964557875.1 uncultured Pseudomonadales bacterium
TCTTCTCGCGAACGCGCAATTGAAGCCACGGTGACTTCGTGCTTTCGCGAAAAATGCGAAATCATGTTGAATGGGCGGATCTTCCCTCCGCGTTGCGGCGGGTAGGGTACCCGGTGGCAAACGTAAAGGATCTTCATGACCCACTCAGCTCTTTGAGCTCAACGGTCACGTCATCGACGCTTCTACCGTCGATGAATACACGAGAGAAGATCTCGAAATTGGTCAGAGCCTGCAGGTGATCGGTGTGGTCGTCTATGTTGCGGCGATGTCCATCGATGAGAGCGTGGATCGCCTCGTACCGAAACAATCCCCGTCGTTCGACCACGTCCTTCGACAATAGCGAGTTAGTCATTCCGGCCAGCGACTGCTTGAGCCACGCGCCCATAGGCGCACCAAACCCCCGCTTGCTTCGATACAGAATTTCGTCCGGCAGTACACCTTTCATGGCGCGTTTCAGAATATGTTTGAGATCTCGGCCTTTGATCTTCATCGACGTCGGCATTTCGAGGGCCAGGTCAACAAGAGCCTGGTCGATCAGCGGTACACGACACTCAATTGAACTGGCCATGGTCATGCGATCGGTGAGCAACAACAGGTCATCCGGAAGTTGTGTCAGCAAGTCGACCTCCATGAGCGTCTCCAGTGCGTCCGACGACGTCACTTCGGAGAATGCTCTCGCCAACGCACCCGTTCGCGGTCGATGCGACTCAATCATCAGATCATCGAGACTCGGATCCGAAAAGACTCCGACGTAGTGCTTGTAGCGTGTCTCTTTGTCCAACCCTTGCGAGAGGATGAAAGACTTCGCGTAGCGCATGACATTCAGCACCGCGGAATGACGATCGCTCGGTAGGCGCCTCGCCAGTGGTACCAGTACGTTGTCGATCACGCCGCGGGGTACTAGTGACATCCAGCGATCGTAGTAGCCGCCGAGATATCGACGATACCCACCAAAGAGTTCATCGCCGCCCACGCCAGAGAGGATCACCTTTACGTCCTGACTCGCGAGTTCGGCGACCAGGTGTGTCGTAATGAAAGCCGAGTCTGCGACGGGTTCGTCCATGTGCCACAGCAACTTCGGTAGCAGCGCAGCGACATCGGGACGAACAATGATCTCCTTGTGGTCGGTCGCGAAGAGGTCGGCGACGCGCCTGGCGTACTGAAGCTCGTTGTACAACGCGCCTGCGCCTTCGGCCTCGAACCCGATGGAGTATGTGCGAACCGGTTGCGAACTGTGCTTCGCCATCATTGCCACGACGGCGCTGCTATCGATCCCGCCGCTCAGGAACGCACCGAGCGGCACATCGCTGACCATCTGCGCAGTAACCGAAGCTTCGAGCTGCGTCCGGACCGCGTCAACCCACTCGGACACGTTGTGCTTAGTGTGCAACGAGGGATGCCAAAAGCGCTCGACGGTGCTCTTACCGGAACATAGATCAGCGCAGAACATCGAGCCCGCTTCGAGTTTCTCTATCCCAGCAAATATGCTGAGCGGCGCGGGAACGTAGCCGAGTGACAGATACTCCCTCAAT
>CAZLDA010000880.1:0-1526 GCA_964557875.1 uncultured Pseudomonadales bacterium
ACGATGCCACTGTCTTCATTGGGCCAGCCGCGCGGTGTGCCATGCAGACCGCTCCGCTGCCGAGATCCGTCGCCACCGTTCGAATTCCGTCCACCGTTTCTGTCCACCGAACCTCCTTTGTCCCATTTCTGGTTTGAACCAGGTTGCGACGTTAGAAGTCCGGTGAACGAAGTGTCCCGATGGCGGGGTTGAATACTCTTAAAGACTCTTTAAACGTTGCTTAGGAAGGGTTCGATTTCGGCCCGCTGCTGTCAGCAATCATCGCCGCCGCGGCGATGGCGGTCGGTTCGGTCAGCATCATTGCGAATGCACTGCGGTTGAGGAAGGCAGCACCGTGACCGGCTGACGACTCGTCGTCGCGTCACCCGCCTCTTGCGACGCTGGATTGCCATCGGCACTCAGTAGATCCGCCACTCGCGAATACACGTCGGTCAGTTCCGGGCGTTTTCGATAATCCGGTCCCGCAAACTTCAGCAGAACGATGCCGTCGGGATCGATGAGTAGGATGCCCGGGTGTGGAATTCCATACGCCGTATCCCCCAACGGATAGTCTTCGTTGCGGATTCCGAATGCCTCTACGTGAGTGTGAGTCGCGTCCGACAGCAGTGGGTAGCGGATGTGCTGCGAAGCCGCGAATGCCGACAGTATCTCGATCGGGTCATAGCTCATCGCAGCTACATGGACGCCGAGGGCCTCGAACCGGCTCTGCCATTCGGCCAGCTGCACGAGCTGGCGCTTGCAGTAGGGTCACCAATCGGCGGATCGAACGAAGCACAGCAACACGCCGTTGCGACCGACCAGCGTCTTCAACGACTGGATCTGGCCGCGCTGGTCGGGCGCGTTGATCAACGGTGCCTTGCTTTGTATCGCCGGCCCCCAGCTGGCGGCATACGTACTATCCGTTGCCGGCTGCGCCGCGAATGCAGACGCGCAGAACAACGAGAGGAACGTGCCCAGCCACCGCATCATGATCATGTTACTCGGTACTACCTCTCGAGCGGGGGAGAATACATGGCGCATGGTTCGGTTGCGCAGTAGTTGTGCCGTGTGCGACGCAGCGTTCGTATGCGACGACGTCATGGTGAATACAGCGACACGATGCGATCGTTCACGAACGTGTACCGGGGTTGCTTGTACCAGCCGTAAACCAACGAGTGGCGCGGCTCCTTGTGCACTTTGGTGTCGTAGATCTGGAGCTGCCCGGCTATGGGGCTCATCCAGAAGTCGAGGTCATAGAGCTTGTCTGGTTCGTCCAGCGCGCGGAAATCCGTGCAGGCAAAATAGGTGTCGCTGTTGATCTGTCGCACCGGGTCGTGAATCTTGACGAACTTCAACGCAAGCGTTTCGCCGGTCTTGTCGTCGCGCAAACGAAACACGCCCTCGGCGTCTACCCGTTCGCTGATGTGCGCGAGCATCGCGGCCTTGATGTCTTCGACGTAAAACTGTTGCGGCGCCGCCAATGGAATTGGCGCAGTGCTGGCGGACTCGGTCGCACCTTGCGCGCTTGCGTCACAAGACATGAGCAG
>CAZLDA010000881.1:0-1519 GCA_964557875.1 uncultured Pseudomonadales bacterium
TCTTCACGATCACCGACGTCATGAAGCGGCTGAACAAGAACCTGAACGGCGACGATCCGGCGTTCTACAAGGTGCCGCAAAACCGCGAACTCGCTGCGCAATATCTGCTCCTTTACGAGTTGTCGCTGCCGCTGGGCCTCGACCTCAACGACCAAATCAACGTCGATAAGTCCGCGACGCGCGTCATTGTCACGCTGAAAGGCGTCGTCTCGGCCGTCGATACGCGTGCCTTCAAGTCCAACGCCGACGCGTGGATTGCCGCCAACATCCCGACCAGCAAGGGTGTCGAGGGCGCAAGCCCTGCGATCATGTTCTCGTTCATCGCGCAGCGGAACATCGACGCCAATCTCTACGGCACCGGCTGGGCGATGCTGGCGATTTCGTTTCTGCTCATCGTACCGTTCCGCTCGATCCGCCTCGGCGCGATCAGCCTGATCCCGAATTTTGTGCCCATCATCATGACGTTCGGCGTCTGGTACTTCCTCGTCGGCCGCCTTGGCATGGCGTCTTCGATCGTGACCGCAACCAGCCTCGGCATCGTAGTGGATTCGACGATCCATCTCTTGTCGAAGTACATCCGCGGCCGTCGTGAGTTGAAGCTGAACCCCGAAGACGCGGTGCGTTACTCGTTCTCGACGGTGGGGCCGGCGCTCTGGATCTTGACCGCGGCGCTGTTGCTCGGCTTCCTGGTGCTCTCGCTCTCGCCGTTCGAAGTCAACCGCGCGATGGGTCTTTTGACCGCGATCTGCATCGCCTTCGCAATCATCGCCGACTTCTTCCTGCTGCCGCCGCTTTTGATGTTCGTCGATCGTCGCAAGAGCGATCGCGAGGCAGCGGCGCTCGCTCCCGCTGAATGAGGATGGTCATGAGAAGAATGCTCACCGCACTGCTGCTTGCACTCGCGCTGCCCGCGCTTGCTCACGCTGAGACGCCCGAGGAAAAGGGCCTCGCGATCGCCAGAGAAGCGCAGAAGCGCAACGAAGGCTGGGTCGACTCCAAGGTCGACGCCAAGATGATTCTGGAGAACAAGCAGGGCGAGAAGAGCGAGCGCAACATGCGTCTGCGCGCGCTCGAAGTGATTTCCGACGTCGATGGCGACAAGTCGCTGACGTACTTCCTTTCGCCGGCCGACGTGCAAGGCACGGCGCTGCTCTCGTTCACGCATATGACGAAGCCGGACGACCAGTGGCTCTTTCTGCCCGCCTTGAAGCGCGTGAAGCGCATCGCATCGGCGAACAAGTCGGGCTCGTTCGTCGGCAGTGAGTTCGCCTTCGAAGACTTACTCGCCCAAGAGGTCGCCCGCTTCACCTACAAATATCTGCGCGACGAACCGTGCCCGACAGCAGAAGCAAAAGGTCTTTCCTGCTTCGTCAGCGAACGCTTCCCGGTTTACGAGAACTCCGGCTACACGCGCCAAATCAGCTGGATCGACAAGAAGGACTATCAGGTTCGCAAGATCGAGTTCTTCGATCGCAAGTCCGAGCATTCGAAAACGCTGCTGTTCACCGACTACCGTCTT
>CAZLDA010000882.1:0-1518 GCA_964557875.1 uncultured Pseudomonadales bacterium
GACTGAATCGACCACAGGCAGCGCGAGCGTCACGGATTGAGCGGCAAAGCGTTTGCGCGCCGGACGGATCGCGCGGCGCGGCAACTCGAGCGGCGCCGGATTCACGCCGATCCGGTCTGTCCAATAGCGTTCAGCCGCAACCAGATCCTCACTCGACAAATCCTCTCTCTCGAAATATGCGCACTCCATCGGCCGCGTCGATTGTCGATCCGTGCTCGAGCGCAGTTCATCCGCGAATTCCTCGGCAACGATGCGCATCGATTGCGCGTCGGCAACGCAGGGGTGCGCGACGATGCAGAGCAAACGCCGTGCCGGTGCGCGAATCAGTCGCGCGCGAATCGAAACGCCCGACTGCAGGTTCAACGGCGCATCCAAGCAGGAACGCACGATCTTCTGCAGCGCAGCCTCGTCGGCTTCCTGCGCGTCAATCACGTCGACCCGCAACACGGATTCGGCAACAGGCGCGCACCGCGGGCCGGATGCCGTCGAGAAGAAGCGTTGCCGCAACACGGGATGACGCGCGACGGTGTTCTGCAGCGCCTCAACGACACCGGCGTCGGGCCAGTCGCCGCGGAGGTCCAACACGGAACTCAGATGGAGGACGGAGGGATCGCTCTCATACTGATCGAGAAACCAGAACCGTTCCTGATTACCCGTGAGCCGACGCTGATCCAAGTGCGTCGCTTCGCGCACATCGGAACCGCTTCGCGACGCGGCAATGGTCATCGTAGAGACGGTCCTGCGGCCATCGCTTCACCGGCTCTTTGCGCCGTGAGCGATGTTGAATGCACCGTTCGCGCGTTGTGCGTCATCTGCATGGGTCATCTCCCACTCCAGGAGGGGCCGAATGATCCCAGGGAGCGTGCCTCCGAAATTCCCTCTGGAGCTGTCGTGCGCCAGACTGTCGACGACGTGAAAGCACAGCAGGTTCCGCTCGTAACACTGATCGACCTGTACCGGTTCCCACGCAGCGATGTAGGTTTCCACGGTGTACGTATCGATCTGCAGCAGATTTCCAGGGATCCACATCCGGACCGTGTGCCGCCCCACCGCCCAGTCCTTCTTGAAGAGCGTGGGATTGTGGGTATCAACCGATGAGAACACCTGAGTGCCGTCGCCGTTCTGAATGCCATTCAGCACCAGGATTCCCTTTCGCGCTTCCAGAACTTCGATCTCGAGTTCCACGCAGAAGCGCTGGCGGACGTCGAGGCAGTCGGTTATTTCACCGGTCTCGGTGCGCAACCGTACCGCAACCAGTCTCGCGATATCGGCGCCGGGTGCTTCCTCGAGCGGCCAATTGCGCTCCGCCGAGAGGCCCAGCCCTTCACCCAGGTATTCACCGACCGTTTCAACCGCCGGACCGTCCCTAACGACGCTGCCCTGGCGCAACCAGATCGCCCGCGTGCACATGCTGGTGACGATCTGGGCCATGTGCGAAACGAACAGTACGGTCGCGCCGTTGTGTGCAACGTCGGACATCTTGTCGAGACACTTCTTTCTAAAACGTGCATCGCCGAC
>CAZLDA010000883.1:0-1517 GCA_964557875.1 uncultured Pseudomonadales bacterium
CACTCGTCCCAGTGTCGTGCGTTCGATCGTTTCGGGAATCAGGCTTACGGAGATCCTGCCGCGCTCTCGTTCGATGGCCGCAATGGTCAGGATCGCGCCGTCGAGCGCGACGAATCCTTTGTGAAACAGGAACGCCAGCCATTCGCGCGGAACGTCGAACCACACGGTACGTTCACGCGGCCCGGTGTCGATCTGCGCCACTGTAACGACGTCGGCGACATGTCCTGAAAGAACATGTCCGCCGATTTCGTCGCCGAACTTGAGAGAACGCTCGACGTTCACCAGATCTCCGACCGCGAGCCGGCCGAGGTTCGAACGCGCGATGGATTCACGAATGACATCGAACCCCACGCGTCCGTCCGCGACGAATGTTGCCGTCAGGCACGTGCCATTCACGGCTACCGACGCACCGAGCTGAAGCCCGCTCGCCAGGTCGTCGAGCTGAAGCTGCAGCCGGCGCAGACCCGGTTCGTCGGTGACGGCGGCTACGCGGCAAAGGCCTTGTACGATACCGGTGAACACGTTCCGTCCCTCAGCCGACGTTCTTGGCGAAGAACTCTAGACTGCGGCTGAGTGCGAGTTTTGCTGCCGCTGCGTCGTAGCTGCCGCGGTGATCGCAGTTGAATCCGTGATCCGCAGCGTAGACGTTGACGTTCACGCCCGGGTGCGCCTTGCGAACCTTTTCGACGTCGCTCAATGGGATGTGCGCGTCTTTGTCGCCGAAGTGCATCATGACCGGGCAGCGCGGCTTGCGATCGAGCTGACCCGCGACTCCGCCGCCGTAATACGACACAGCCCCGCTCACGCCATTCAGTTCGCATGCGGAGAGCCACGCCAGCAAGCCACCGAAGCAATAGCCGACCACACCTACTTTGCCGAACCGTTTTGCATCGTCGATGGCCGCCTGCAGATCCTGAAGCGTCTGTTCCATTTTCAGTTTGCCACGTGCGATCTCCACGCCGCGAACCATGTCGTTCTGCTCGTAGCCGAGTTCGACGTTGCGTTCGACGCGATCGAAAATCTGCGGCGCGATTGCGGCGTAGCCGGCAGCCGCGTAGCCATCGGCGACGTTACGGATGTGTGAATTGACGCCGAATATCTCCTGGATGACCACGATGCCACCGCGCGGTTTTGTGGGCGGCATTGCTTCGTATGCACCCAATGCAAAACCATCGATGGCGCGTAGTTGTTTGGACTGACCCATGCTCTCCTCCAGTAAACATTTGAATGGGAAGGGAGCGTATACAGACCTCCGCAATGCGTCCATGGGCCGCGCGCTTCGAGTCTTGGTTCGCATAATGGTCGGTGTCATAAATCCATAACGTTCGCCGACGACACTGCGCCGCGTGGCAATGGAACTGTAGGAGAGTCGATTCTGAGTCGTTCACCTGTGAGAATACGAACCGCAGAAATGCGGACCGCGATCATCGACGGACGAGCGCAATGACAACCCAGACCGTCTTGCTGGTGGAAGACGAGCCCGAAATCCGGGAGATGCTGACGTTCGCGCTGAATCG
>CAZLDA010000884.1:0-1517 GCA_964557875.1 uncultured Pseudomonadales bacterium
TAAACGGGAACACGTCCTTGTCGATGTCCACGCCAGTGACGCGCGCGTTCATCTTCTTCGCGCAAAACACACTCGCCGGCCCCCAACCGCAACCGATCTCCATCACGCGACTGCCGCGACGGAACGGCCGATGCAGCAGGTAGTCCATCAACACGAAGCTCGACTGCCAGGCTTTGTGGCCGTGCACCGACGGCTCGTACAGTTTTTTCAAACTGCGCACCAGACGGTGCTGCGATTGCAGGAGATAGACACCGTAGGCCTGCTGAATGTACGGCTCCGGCAATCGCTCGAGTTTCGGCATCGCGCTTGTGCAATCCCCAGTAGACAAAAAAAGCAGAGAAGAAAAGAAGCGAAAAAAAGACGCGCGATGGTAGCGGCTCACTTTGGCTCCAGCAAACCCGGGCACCCGCAAATACCCGAGTAAATTAGTCTGGTATTGCCGAAGGCCCGGACGCTAAAATGCCGTCCGCATTGCGAAATCCCGAACTCGTTACCCCGATGAACGACTCCAACAACACGCTCGATGCCCTCGTCCGCCGCGATTACGCGGCAGGGTTCGTCACGGATATCGAGTCCGAAACGTTGCCGCCGGGCTTGTCGGAAGACGTCGTGCGGTTCATTTCGGCCAAAAAAGGCGAACCGGATTGGCTGCTCGAGTGGCGGCTCGCGGCGTTCCGTCATTGGCGAACCGCGCCCACGCCGAAGTGGGCCCATCTGCACTTTCCGCCGATCGATTTCGAGTCGATCTCGTACTTTTCAGCACCGAAACAACAGAAAGATCGCCCGCAGTCGCTCGACGACGTGGATCCGGAGCTGCTGCGCACGTATGAAAAGCTCGGCATTCCGCTTCACGAACAGGAGTCGCTCGCGGGCGTTGCGGTCGACGCGGTGTTCGACAGCGTCTCCATAGGCACCACGTTCAAGGCGAAGCTGGCGGAAGCCGGTGTGGTGTTCTGTTCGCTCGCCGAAGCCGTGCACGAACATCCGGAACTGGTGCAGAAGTACCTGGGCAGCGTCGTGCCGGTGCGCGACAACTTCTACGCAACGCTCAATTCGGCCGTGTTCAGCGACGGCTCGTTCGTCTACATCCCGAAGAATGTGCGTTGTCCGATGGAACTCTCCACATACTTTCGCATCAACGCGCAGAACACGGGCCAGTTCGAACGCACGCTGATCATTGCCGATGCGGGCTCCTACGTGAGTTACCTCGAAGGTTGCACCGCGCCGCAACGCGACGAAAACCAATTGCATGCGGCCGTTGTGGAACTCGTGGCACTCGACGACGCACAGATCAAGTACTCGACGGTGCAGAACTGGTATCCGGGCGACGCGCAAGGTCGGGGCGGCATCTACAACTTCGTCACCAAGCGCGGCGCGTGTATCGGTAAACGTTCGAAAATCTCGTGGACTCAAGTGGAGACGGGATCAGCGATCACCTGGAAGTATCCGAGCGTGATCCTGCGCGGCGACGACAGCGTCGGCGAATTCCATTCGGTGGCGCTCACCAACAACTTTCA
>CAZLDA010000885.1:0-1516 GCA_964557875.1 uncultured Pseudomonadales bacterium
ACGATGCGTCGTATCGGCGTTGATGTCTCGGCAACAGCGCCGACGAAGCTCTTCCCGCCGACTCGAGAGATCCTCCGCGCCACGCGCGCCGCGTAGAGCCTGCGGTGCGGAGCGGAAGAAGCCGTCAGCGGCGTCGTCGGTGCGTGCCCAGTCGTTCACCTCTGCACGGAACGCGATCTTCCAGACGCCGCTTCGGCGTTCATAGCGGTCGACATAGCGCCCCGCAATGAACAGATCCTTCTCGGCGCCGTCCTCGATGATGCGATGGAATGCCTGGAAGTAAACCTCGCCGAACGCGACTTCACCCTCGAGATCGATGCTCATCTGGCCGATGAGGTGGTGATTCGCGTGATGATCGCGCAGGGCGCGCATCGCAAACGGAATGAACTGCTTCGCCGAACCGCGATAGAAGCCGTAGTCCACCTGCGCATCGTCGAAGAACACCGACGCGAGCAGTTCTGCATCCAGCCTGTCGAGGCCGCGCATATAGCGCTGCGACAGGGTTCGGATGGTTTCCGTAGCAAGCAGCGCCTCGATGTCGATCGGGTTGCTCATGGTTCTCCGGGTGTGGCTTTGGGTGCGGTATGCGGATGGCTGTACCGTCCCAATCTGTTCGCGGCGCGTCAAGGCGAACGTGCTATCGCCGTTCGGCCGCATCGCACGCATACTCGACTCGTGCCGCGCGGATGGCGCGCCTTGCATCGAGTGAGGATCCCGTGCCGAAAAGACGAGTGACGAAAACACCGAATCACGCGCTCAGCGCGATGCAATGCCCCGTGCATCTGGATGATGTCGATCTGTTTGCGCCGGGTGCGCAGGAACATTGGTACGAGGCCTACGAGATCCTGCATCGCGAAGCGCCCGTGTTGCGGCTCCCGGGGGAAGGTCCCACTCCGGGAAGCGACGGCTTCATCCTCACGAAGTACGCCGACATCGCGCTGGTGGTGCGCGATCCCGTGCGGTTCCCGCCGACGCTTTCGCTCGCGGTGGACCAACTGAAGCAATCAGGTTTGCCTCCGGAACAGTTGCAGCAGACGAATGCGATGATCGCGTCGATGATGACGCTGCGCCCAACCATTGAACTTTGGCGCGCGCACCGGCAGGAACTCACGGACCCCTGGGTAGGGCCGGGCGCCGATCGACACACCGCGATGATCACGCGCTGTGTCGACGAACTGATCGACGCCTGGATCGATCGCGGCGAGGTGGAGTTCATTTCCGAGTTCGCGCGGCCGCTTCCGCAGCGGGTGATGGCGAATGTGCTCGGATTTCCCGAAGAGGACATTCCGCGACTGGCCGAGTGGGGCACCGCGCAGGTGAAGGCGTTCGTTTACGGCCGCGGGCACCGCAATCTGCTGACGAAAGAACAGGTCACCGAACAGTTCGCATTGCTCGACGGTTTCAAGGAATACGTGAACGACCACGTGCAGATGAAACGCCGGCAGCCGAAAGACGACATGATCAGCTTCCTGACGCAAGTCACTTACAGTGCGCTCGGACGCAAGTTGACGGACCT
>CAZLDA010000886.1:0-1514 GCA_964557875.1 uncultured Pseudomonadales bacterium
ACGTCGTCCGGACAACCCGCCTTGAGGCCTTCTACCTTGTGACCACGCGCCACCGCAAGACCGACTACGTCGGTCAGATAGAACTCGCCCTGCTGATTGTTGCGCCCCAGCTGCCCGAGGAGTTCCCGCAGCATTTGCGCCGGGGCCGCCATAATTCCCGAATTGATCTCGGTGACGGCACGCTGCTCGAGGTTGGCGTCGCGCTGCTCCACGATCGCCATCATGCGACCATCAGCGCTGCGAATGATCCGGCCGAGCCCGGTGGGATCGGGCATGTCTGCCGTCACGACAGCGAGCGCACCGGCACGGGCGGCGGCAACGCAATCGGACAATGTAGCGGATGCGACGAGCGGCACGTCGCCGAATGCAACCAGCACGGTTGCATCGCCCGCCACGGAAGGGAGCGCCTGTGCGACTGCGTGGCCTGTGCCCAATTGCTGCGCTTGCTCGACCCAGGTGAGATCTCGCGCATCGGCAAACGCGGCGCGAACCTGTGCACCGGCGTGACCGATGACGACATGAATGCGTTGCGGATCGAGAGAGCGGGCGGAGCGAAGGACGTGGCTGAGTAACGGACGCCCTGCCAGGTCGTGCAGCACTTTAGGCAGCTTCGAACGCATCCGCGTCCCCTGACCCGCCGCGAGCACCACGATTTCGAGGCTCATGTTTGGGCGTCCATTCCGGAATCTGCGGAATTATAGGGGCGCACATAAAGAAAAGGGGTGACCATAGTCACCCCTTTCATCGCCACTATGTAATCGACGGGCTCGTAATCGCACGCCCTATCGAACTAGCGCCGGCGCTTCTTCAACTCTTCGACCGCGCGCAACTGTGCCGATGCTTCTGCGAGCTGTGCAGCCGCCTTGGAGAAGTCGAAGTCGCTGGCGCGATCGGCCAACGCGCGCTCCGCGTGCTCCTTCGCCTGCTGCGCCGCGACTTCGTCGAGGTCATCTGCGCGCAGTGCGGTGTCCGCCAGCACCGTCACGGTGCCCGGCTGTACTTCGACATAACCACCCGACGCGAAGAAGACGCGCTCTTCGCCGTTGTCGAACTTCAGGCGTACCGGACCCGGTTTGATACCGGTCAGCAGCGGCGCATGTCCCGGAAGGATGCCGAGCTCACCGACGGTGCCGGTCGCGATGATCATCGTCACGCGCCCCGAGAAGATCTCCTTCTCGGCGCTGACGATGTCGCAGTGCATGGTCATTGCCATGATTTACTTCTTCTCTTCCAGCTTCTTCGCTTTCGCAACGGCGTCTTCGATGGTTCCCACCATGTAGAACGCTTGTTCGGGCAAGTGGTCGTACTCACCATCGAGAATCGCTTTGAAGCTTCGCACCGTATCTTCGCGCGTGACATACACACCCGGGTTGCCGGTGAATGCTTCGGCAACGAAGAATGACTGCGAGAAGAACTGTTGGATCTTGCGCGCGCGATACACGAGCTTCTTGTCGTCTTCCGACAGTTCGTCCATGCCGAGAATCGCGATGATGTCCTTCAACTCTTTGTACCGT
>CAZLDA010000887.1:0-1511 GCA_964557875.1 uncultured Pseudomonadales bacterium
CTGCTCGGGCTCATCTCCGCGATGCTGCGCACGGCCTTCCGGTTCATCGCCACGATGATGTCTCCCGGGCGCAAGCCGCGCTCCAGCGCCGAACTGTCGGGGCCGATGTCCGTTACCAGCACGCCCGCGCCCGTCGTCGGATCGTTTTCGCTGCGGAAGTTCTGCAGCGCAACGCCTGTCAGGCGCGGGTCGATACGCTCGCCGGCAATCTGCTCTAGACTCTCGGCCACGAGGTCGAAGCTGACGCGGCGCTGCTTGCCGTCGCGCAATACGGACATGTTCACGTTATCGCCTACCATCAACAACGCCGACTGGCTGTGGAAATCGACGATGCGCTTGATGTCGCGATCGTTCACTTTGACGATGACGTCGCCCGGAGCAATGCCGGCCTTCGCGGATGCGCTCTCCTTGTCCACTTCGACCACGACGACGCCTTCCGCGACGTTCACGTTGAACGCCTTCGCGAGTTCCGGGTTCAGCGCCTGAACGCGAACACCCAGCCGGCCGCGCTGCACTTCGCCATGTTTGATCAACTGCGCCATGATCGCGGCCACCATGTTGCTCGGTATCGCAAAGCCGATGCCGACGTTGCCGCCGGCCGGTGCGAGAATGGCCGTGTTGATGCCGATCAGTTCGCCGCGCAGATTCACCAGCGCGCCGCCGGAATTGCCGGGGTTGATCGACGCATCCGTCTGAATGAAATCCTCGTAACCTTCGATGCCGAGGCCGCTGCGACCAAGCGCACTGATGATGCCCGACGTCACCGTCTGGTCGAGCCCGAACGGATTACCAATGGCAACCACGTAGTCACCCACGCGCAGCCGACTCGAATCCGAAAACGCGATTTGTGCGAGCTTGGTCGAATCGACCTTCAGCACCGCGAGATCGACCTGCGCGTCGGTGCCCACCAGCTTCGCCGGCAATGCGCGGCCGTCGGATAACGTCACCGTAATCTCGTCGGCGCGGTCGACGACGTGGTTGTTGGTAACGATGTAACCCTGCCGCGCGTCGACGATCACACCGGAGCCTGCCGCCTTCGTGCGGCGATAACGCTGCTGCTGTTCGGGAACGTTGAAGAAGCGGCGGAAAAACGGGTCGTCCATCAAGGGGTTGCGCACCTGGACGGTGGTGTAGGTGGCAATGTTGACGACCGACGGCGTGATCTGTTCGAGCATGGGCGCGAGGCTGGGGAGATCGCTTGTGGCCGGCAGTGCCGCACTGGCATTGCCCGCCGTCAGCAGCGCCGTCAACAAAATAACGTGAAATCGCATCTACGGTCTTTCCTCATTCATACGTGTTCAGGTGTCGCGACACCAACCTAAGTTCCTTCGACCACGCGGAAGGCAATTCGTCAGCGCGCCGGCTCCCCATCGGGCACCGGACCCGCGGCGACAATGAGTGCGAACGCAACTCCGGACAGCGCCGCGAAGATCAGAAACGCCGTCAGGTAGCCGTGCGTGGCGGTAACGGCGCCGAGCACCACCGGACCGCCCGCGATGCCGAGCGTCGAC
>CAZLDA010000888.1:0-1501 GCA_964557875.1 uncultured Pseudomonadales bacterium
GCCCGTACATCTTATGCGCCGACAGCGACATCAGGTCGACCTTCATCTGCGCGAGATCGATTGGAACCTTTCCTGCGCTCTGTGCGGCGTCTACGTGGAACAGCACGCCTGCGGCTCGACATAACTCACCGATCGCCGCAATGTCGTTGATCACGCCGATTTCGTTGTTCACGTGCATCAGCGAAACGAGCAGTGTGTCGGGGCGAAGCACGGCGCTGACCTGCGCCGGTTCGATGATGCCTGACGGGCCGGGTTGCAGGTACGTGACCTCGTAGCCTTTCGTTTCGAGGTACGCGCAGGTGTCGAGCACGGCTTTGTGTTCGATGACACTCGTTACGATGTGCCGACGGCTCTTGCCCGCTGCTTCGGCCACACCTTTGAGTGCAAGGTTGTCGGATTCGGTGGCACCGGACGTCCAGACGATTTCGCGCGGATCGCAGTTCAACAACTTCGCGACCTGCGTGCGCGCTTCCTCTACCGCCTCTTCCGCCTGCCAGCCGTACACGTGCGAGCGGGATGCCGGATTGCCGAAGTTGCCGTCGGTGAGCAGACAATCGCTCATCTTCTGCGCCACGCGTGGATCGACGGGTGTGGTCGCCGAGTAGTCGAGATAAATGGGTTTACGCATTGATCAGTTGAGAAGGGATCAGTTGAGCACGCGCGCGTCGATCAATCGACCATCGTTACGGTCTTGTTCGGTGCGGGCATCCTGCCGCCGCGCGATCGCCTGCACTTCGCCGCGCTCGATCAACGAACCGAGACTCACCTCGGACAGGAAGTCGTCGATGCGGCGCGACAGGTCGGTCCACAAATCATGAGTGATGCAGATGAGACCGTCCTGACAATCGCCGATGCCGCCGCAACGGGTGGCATCGATCCCTTCGCCGACGCCGCTGATGATCTCCGAGATGCTGATCGTGCGAGGTTCCCGCGTCAGCGCGTAGCCGCCGCCGGGACCGCGCAGGCTCTGCACGAGCCGGGCGCGCTTCAACTTTCCGAACAGCTGTTCGAGATACGACTGGGAGATGCCTTGTCGAACGGAAATATCGGCGAGCGTTACCGGGCCGGACGCACTGTGCAGCGCGAGATCGAGCATCGCCGTGACCGCATAGCGGCCTTTCGTGGTGAGCCGCATGGCAATGGGACCGTGACCCGTGAAGGCCGCGGAGTATGCAATACCCGACTATTTTGGTCCAGTATCGGTCCGGTTCAGCGACCGTTCGATCTCGGTCAGCGCGCCGCGCAGGATCGCCACTTCGGTGTCGTCCGGACGCAGCCGCGTGAACAGGCGTCGAAGGCGCGCCATCACCTGGCCGGGGTTCGATGGATCGAGAAATTCGACGCGCGTCAGCACGCCCTCGAAGTGCGCAAGGAGACCCTCCACTGCGGCCACCGTCGCGGGGTCGCGGTCCCACACCGCAGCCGGTTCGCCGGTGGTCTCGAGCGGGGCCTGGTACAACTCGTAGCACACCACCTGCACCGCCATCGCAACGTTCAGCGA